>JAQYVK010000144.1 GCA_030145585.1 Desulfatiglandales bacterium
CACCTTCGAGGAACTCCTTGCGACCGCTGACGATCGGACAAAAAAGGATAAAACGCCAGCCAAAGCATGGCAGGGCTTCCGCACCTTCATCGTCGACCGGAAGGTACAGGAGAGCCAGACCATCACCTCCTTTTATCTCAAACCGGACGACGGGAGACCTTTGCCGGTTTATTTGCCCGGCCAGTTTCTCACCTTTAAGTTAAGCATACCCGGTCACTCCAAACCGGTCGTCCGCAACTTTTCCCTTTCCGACCGACCCGGTCACTCTGAATATTACCGGGTCACCATCAAACGAGAACCGCTGCCGGAGGATCCTTCTGTGGTTTCCGCTACCAACTATTTTCATAGCCAAGTCGAGCCCAGGACCAGGCTTCAGGTGGCGGCACCGCGCGGCGATTTTTATCTTGATCCCCAAGAGGAAACCCCTGTAGTCCTGCTCAGCGGAGGGGTGGGGCTCACCCCTATGATTAGCATGCTCAACGCTATCGTCGAATCCGGCCAGAGGAGACCGGTCTGGTTCATTCATGGCACACGTAACGGCATTCACCATGCTATGTGCAAGCATATGCGCCAGGTCGCGGCCGAAAATGACAATGTCACGGTGCACATCAGCTACAGCCGGCCCCGGCCCGAAGACATCAAAGGACTGGACTACGACAGCAGCGGCCATGTGACCGTTGATCTTTTGAAAAAACTTTTGCCCAACAAGGACAAGGACTTTTACCTCTGCGGGCCGCCACCTTTCATGAAATCTTTGATGAAAGATTTACTTGAATGGGGCGTTCCGGAGAACCGCATCCGTTTCGAGCTTTTTGGCCCGGCTGCCTTGCTGCAGGAGGGGACCAGGTCGAAACAGCCGAAAAAGAAAACAGACTTGGGCGAGGAGGCCTTCGAAGTCGTATTTTTGCAGTCAGGGATCACCGCCAAATGGGATCCGGAGTATGAGAATCTGCTCGCCTTCGCTGAGGATCAAGGTGTCTTCCCCGATTTTAGTTGCCGCTCTGGAATTTGCCACACCTGTATGCACGAACTTTTGGAAGGCACAGTCGATTACGCCATCGAACCTCTGGACCCGCCCTATCCGGGTCAAGTGCTCCTCTGCTGCGCTCGACCTAAATCTGATTTGGTGATCGATGTCTGAAGTTCCAACCAGAGGAAATAGGAAATGTGCTGGAATGTTGACAAAAATTTCACCGAATGTTTAGTATCATTCCATTCAACTTCATTACATTAAAAGAGGAGTTAAGGAATGCCATATTCTATTTTCCCCACCGGAACGACCATCTACGATCCCGAAAAGTGCTATAACAGCTATGTTCTTTATGACGGCCGAGACGGCCGGTCTTTCCTGATAGACATGAATGGGAATTTAATCAATACCTTGGCTTACACCGGTTTTCCCTGTGAAATGATCGACCCTCAAATAAACAACGGAACTCGAGGGCATGTCATCTGTCAAAGGGAAGCGGAGATCTATTCCTGTGAAACACTCCTGATCGTTGACTGGGATTCGAATATCGTCTGGGAATGGGGAGAAAAGGCCCCGGGTGGCAAGGCCCGGCAGAATCATGACCTGGCACCCCTTCCAAATGGCAATATCCTGATGGTCGTGTTTCTGGAGAATGGTCACCCGGAATTGGCCGATATTTCGGTTAATGGCGATCAGGCCATCTACGAAGTGAACCGGGAAGGAGAGATCGTTTGGAAATGGATTTCCTCAGAGCACGTTGAGGAATTAGGCTTTACCGGTGAGAAAAGGGATCTGTTGTTTAGTGCAAAATCTCGTCCCCGATCCAGTATTTTTGTCATCAATGACATGCAACCTCTTGGACCTAATAAATGGTACGATCAGGGCGATGAGCGCTTTCACCGGGACAATATTATGATTGACTCCCGGGAGGGAAGCTTTATGGCCATCATTGAAAAGAAGAGCGGGAAGATTGTGTGGCGTATGGGGCCGGAATATCCGGCATCCTATGATTACTCAAAAGCATCGTTTACAGGAAAATTTCCGCGTCCGGTGGACTCGATTTGCGGCCAGCATGACGCCCATATGATCCCCCAAGGCCTGCCCGGTGAAGGCAACGTCATGGTGTTCGACAATCAGGGTGCCGCCGGTTTCCCACCCATATACCTGAACATGTTTCCAGGCTCGCGGGTACTTGAGATCGATCCCACGACCCAGGAGATTGTCTGGCAGTATGATGCCTCTTGCACGGGAAGGCCCTTTTGGACCTTCTTCAGTTCTTTTATCAGCAGCGCCAGGCGCCTGCCGAACGGTAATACGTTGATCGATGAAGGCATGAACGGGCGCTTCTTCCAGGTGACACCACAAGGCGAGATCGTATGGGAATATGTCAACCCTTACTTCGGCAAATTTGCCGATCACGATGTCGAAAGCGGCGGCAGCCAGAGCAACTATGCCTTTCGGGCGCAGCCCATCCCCTACGACTGGGTTCCCGAGGACACACCGCGCTCGGAAAAAGCAGTCATTCCCCCGGACGTAACGGAATTCCGGTTACCATAGAATTAGAAA
>JAQYVK010000145.1 GCA_030145585.1 Desulfatiglandales bacterium
GCCGTACGTTTAAACCAGTTCTGAAAACTTAAACTCGTTTTGCGGACGATGAATCCCATTGATTCATCAATATCAAATACTTCCACGAGAATGCCTCCAACCCAAATTAGTTGCGGTCGCAATTATATTGGGCGCAAGTTATTATGTCAACAAAAAAATTCCTAAAAGAGAAAAATAACGCCCTCAAGGCAGGTAAAACTTTGGTTCGATATGGAAATTGTGAATCCCGATTTATTGTGAAAAGATGAACGTGAGTTTCCACCCGCGAGATAGAGGGCCTTCAGAAGATATGGCTCCTCAGACATGATAACCCCGGGTCGATGGGTGATCCGAATCCGGCTTGATCTTTGTGATTTTGCCCTTATCAATATGAACCAGGACCCCGCACTCCGAGTGGCATCCCTGACAAACCGTTCTAACAATCTTATCCATATGTATCCTCTTTGTGATTAAGACTTTATATTTCTCTCACTGACTCTCCTTAAACCTATAGGCCAGGTTTGTAGGAGCTTACAACAAAAAAAATGACCCCGGAAAAATATTTACATTTCTTTTCACTGAAGCTCCTTTTTTGAAAGCTTCCCTGTAATCGTTTTGGGCAGTTCTTTCATGATAACGACCTGTTTCGGAACCTTGAAAGGAGCGAGATGACCTTTGCAGAACTCGATGATCTCGTCGGTTCCACATTCCTCGCCTGCCTTAAGGGAAACAAATGCCTTGACGATCTCTCCGTGCGCCTCATCCGTGGCACCGATCACAGCAGCTTCAAAAACCTTGGGATATGAGTACAGTATCTCTTCTACCTCACGGGGGTACACGTTTTCACCATCAACTCTGATCAATTGAACCATTCTGTCGATGAGATACATATATCCATCCCCATCTATTTTGAAAAGATCCTGCATTTTTAGCCATCCATTTTCAAACACTTCCTCGGTTTTTTCCGGCAGATTGAAGTATCCTTTCATAACACTGGGACCCCGAATCAATAATTCGCCCTCCTCCCCTGGCCCGACTTCTTTACCCTTTTCATCAACCATCCGCACTTCAACACCGGGAATAGGGCGACCAACGGAACCTACCTTGCGCTTCCCCGGAGGATTAAAGGAAACCACTGGTGCCGCCTCAGTATGTCCATATCCCTCGAGAATTGTCACGCCAAATGTGCGTTCAAAATCTTCCATCACCTGAAGGGGAAGGGACGCACCGCCTGAAGTTGCAATTCGAACAGAACTGAGGTCAAAAGAATCCCCATTGGGGTGTTGTAGAATTGCCGTGAAGTATGTGGGAAATCCCGCAAAGATGGTAGCGTTGTGCCGTTGTATCTCCGAAAGAACCAATTCGGGTGAGAATTCCATGAGAGAGATGAATCTTGCCCCTACCATGATAGGCATTAGCATACAGATCATGTGTCCATAGGAATGGTAGAGCGGCAGCGCCGTGATAAAGACATCATCTCTATTGAAACCGAGCACCTCGTTGGTCGCCTCCATATTCGATATGAAGTTTCCATGCGTCAGGATGACCCCTTTGGGATTGCCTGTTGAGCCCGAAGTGTAAAGGTAGATAGCGTGATCAGTAATATTAACCTCATCGTTTGACACGAAATGCTTCCCATCATTCAGCATCGATACAAAGGAATCAGGTGAACTTGGATGGTCTCCATCAATCAGAAGAATGTGGTCGGCAAACCCGGCTTGAAGATGTTTTTCCAGCTCATTTTTCATCCCCTCAAAGGTAATGACCACCCGAGCACCGGTCTCCTCTATGATGTACTTAATATTGTTGGGTTTATGCTTCAGATTCAAAGGCACAACCGTGGCTCCACAGTTGAGGACCGCAAAATAGCTAACCACGAACTCGATACCATTGGGCAAGATGATAGCCACATGATCGCCGGGCCTCACCCCGAGATCCTGTAAGCCCTTTTGAAGACCATCGACCATGCGGCCGAGCTCGGCATAGGAGATTTCCTTTTCACCTTGCAAAATAACAGGTTTTGAAGCATATCGATCAATGCTTTGTGCAAGCATTTGTACCAGGCTCATCCCAATACTCCTTTGTATATTGTTAACTCCTTCTCTATTATCCGTTTTTTAACGTGTCTGCCAGCCAATCAACAATATAACAGATCGCTTCAAGGTCATGGTTGTGGCAGCAATGACCGTCGTTTTCATAGACCTTAAGCTCCTTAGGGCCAGAAGCCTTTTCGTACACCCTCTTCACGTCTTCAAGCGGGAAAAGCGGGTCCTGATCACCGTGGACCATCAACAACGGGCAGGTTATCTTCTCGGCCAATCCTTCAAGATTGACTTCTTTAAGGAGTTCTACGGTATCTTCCTTTTCTGTGCCATATACGGCGGAGAAGATGGGAATAGCAGCCGGGTTACGACTAAGAAGTTCAGCAGGATTATAAGAGCCTCCGAAACCGACGCATGCCTTTAAGTTTTTCGCATAATAGGCCGTCCTGGGAGCCAGATACCCTCCAAAGCTGTGACCCACTAAACCGATGTTCTTTCCCACCCGGTTATCGTCATACAGCCAGTCAACGCAGGCCGTGAAGGGTTTTTCAACCTCCACCGGCATGTATATTTTTCTGAACAAACGGGTCTCCCCCTGTCCGGGTCCGTCAACGATTAATGCGGCAAGGCCTCTTTCGAGCAATCTCTCGGAAAATTGATGGAACTCCTCACGCCACCCGTCAGCGCCACCAAGGACCACAACGGCAGGGCAGTTCGCATCGCCACCCGGAGGCAGCATGAGATAACCCGGCATAGTGTAATCTTCGTAAGGGATTTCCACTTTCTCATAGGGAGGGTCTGAAAGCTTTGCAGCTTGAGCAAAGCAGTCCATGAGCTTTTTATACATGTCCAATTTCTGCTCATTATCATGGAGGATTGTGTACTGCCCGACACGGTAAGCGGCAGTGGCATTCAGAAAGAATGACCTGGCAGTCACTTTGTGTCCCTTTTTTAACTCCTCTTCAGCTTTCCCGGCAGCCCTGTCACCGAGTCGATAGCACACTTCGAGCCAATCTTCTCCGGCATCCAAGGCGTCCTGAAGGTCATTATAATCAACATAGTTGAATCCGTTTCCGATTAAACGACAACTCCCCATCTGCCTTCTGAAGTGTGCAATCATCATTTCCCGCTTTTTCTCTTTACTTTCTTCGTTCATCTGGCAACCTCCTATTTTTTTTTGCACCATACCTTACCCGCTAATTGTGATTGAAACCAAAACAAGGGACAGGAGAAACTACGCTGATTTATTACTTAATTACACAATTAAAATAATGTGGTAAAAATGTAAAGATGATTTTAAAGTCGGAAAAGGGGTAATACAGTTATTCCCTCTCTTCCATTCATTGTTCCAATACATGTCTTAGACAATGATCGCAACTATTGATCTCTACTCGAGCGTTGGGGCGCCCTTTAGGTAGGAGAACATGCGGTTGTTATGGCCATGAAGGAGCGTAAAGATGTCCCTAATAAACTTTTCCACGATGAGTTCTTTATTGGTCCCCATGCCGCCGTGTATTTCATCGGCATTCCGAATAACCTTCATGGACCATTCGCAGGTCATCGCCTTAAACAACCAGGCCAATTCAAGATTTTCTTTCACGTTATCGGGATTCTTGTCGACCATCCACGCAAGCTTCCACACTATAGCTCGGGAGGCCTCTGTGATGCCTCGCATCTCAGCCAGCATGACCTTGATCGTTTGTTGTTCTATGAGCGGTTTGCCACAGATTTCTCGCTCACGCGCATATCTGAGGGACTCCTCATAGAGAGCCTGAAAACCACCGAGGAGAATACAGCTCTTCAAAAGCAGGACGAGAGACGCGTGGGGCAAGCCCACTTCATAGGCAACCCCCGGTTTTGGACCCAGAAGATAATCGGCAGGGAGACGTGCATCTTCAAAATATAATGGGGACGTCGGAAGCATTCTGGCACCCATGTATTCGTAAGGCTTGCCGATGGTGAGACCGGGTGTGTCCACGGGCATCAAAAAACTGCTTAGACTTTTAGTCATGGGCCCTTCCTTATCCGTGCGCGCTGTCACAAAGATCACTTTTGCATTAACGGCGTTGGAACAGAACTGCTTTGTGCCATTGATAACATATTCATCACCCTGTTTTTCGGCATAGGTCTTAATGCCTCCTCCGGGGACATCGTAAGGTACGAAATACTCCGTCATCCCATGAGGTTCCGAATGGCTCGTTGCCAGTAAAAACGTATCATCCTCCAGGAATTTCGGGAGAATAAAGTTCCTCTTGTGCTCCGGCCAATTCCCAATGCCCTTTCCAAAAAAAGCTGTGTGGAACTGTGTGAATGCAAAACCCAGATCCCCATAGGCGAGTTGCTCATACATGATGACTATGGTGGGCCAGTCCAACCCCAGCCCCCCCAGTTCCTCCGGAATGGTCGCTGTTCTGACGCCGAGCTTCGAGGATTTTTTTACCAAATCCCAATCTACATATTTTTTTCTTGTAACGTCCTCTTCCAGCACCCTGCATGCGGGCCTGATATCCTTGTCGGCAAACTTCCGAAATGTCTCCTTGAGCATATTCTGCTCATCAGTCAATTTAAAATCAATCATGGTCTTACCCTCCTATTGTTAAGTAGAAGCCATCTAAAAAATGCCAAATAGCCCGATCTCTGTGCGTCCTGCCGTCCGGCTGAAAGTCCCTTTCAGCTAGACGGCTTAGAAGAATTCCCGGCCGGTGGTCGGGATTCTTCAGATCCTTGCGCCGTCCCCTCCGGGGCGTAGGCCCTACGGGCCGGAGGCTTGACCTCGAACTATTTTTCTATTTTTGAGACGCCTTCCAGTAAAGGATGATTTGAGTGCTGCAAACTAGTGCAGCAATGAATTCCTTACATGGATCCCTTTGTACCTCTTATTTCATCACCTCCTTTTGACTCAGGGTTGCAGTTATTATTATCAATTGTGGCTTGCCCTCATAGTGACTCCCCTACTTTCAACTCATTTACGGACCTCATGCCCCATAAACTATAATTTAGTCACTAAACAATTAAGCTAAAATTTTTTTAGGTGTCCTCATTAATCTTTTTATCTAAAAAGGCTTCAACCCTTTTCAGAATCTTGTTGAATACTGTAAATTGGCCATATGAGACATCATCAAGGTATTTTGAATATATTTCTTCATGAAATCTATCGTGGCCCTCCACCACCATGTTTCCTTTTTCCTCCAATTCCAAAAGAACCCTCTTCCCATCGTTGAAATCTTTCCTTTTCCTCAAATACCCTCTTTTTTCAAGCTTACCAATAACCTGTGAAACAGCTCCCTTGGTAACACAAAGCTCCTTTGCGAGATCAGTCACATTTATTCCAGGATTCTTGCCAATGGCTGTAAGGGTATGTGTTTCATGGATATAGAGGGGTTCGCCTGTTCCAAAATCGATAGGAGACTTCTGGAACACATTGAATTTATAGACCACCCTATCGAATCTTTCTGCCACTTCTGCTGAAATTCGTTCTTTTTTGACCATAATAATTCGATAGTATAGTGGCTAAACAATGGTGTCAAGGAAAAAACACTTCCCCCACCAACTTTTCTCATGGGTACCAATGAATTATGAAAACATCAGTAAGTCGGAATTGTACGATGCTTAAGGCCTAATAAAATTATGGATAGGGTCACAATAAGGGAAAGAGTGGACATTACTCCGAGGATTAGCCACCGGTATCCTTCTTTTTTTCTTCCATTCGCATAGATGGTTTATTCTAAAGGCACTACGACATAAGTCCCGGAAGCCATAAGGCCAAAACCGGAAACGCCAGAAGGAGTATCATAAGCAACAGGTCCAGGCCCAGAAAAGGAAAGGCCGCAACAAATATATCCCTCATCGAGGTATCCGGTGGCGCGACGCCTTTCATGATAAAAAGACTCATGCCGAAAGGGGGCGTGGTCATGGCCATTTCAATATTGAGCAGAAACAGGACGCAAAA
>JAQYVK010000146.1 GCA_030145585.1 Desulfatiglandales bacterium
TGTGAAGCCGGAGATCGAGTGCTACGATGTCGGTATGATCAACAACGCCAAGTTCCTGGCCGATCTGGGACATATTGAGACCCCTCCCTATTTTCAGTTGGTCATGGGCGTGTTGGGCCAGATCCCCGCCACGGTTGACAATCTCACTCATATGGCTCGCTGTATTCCCGAGGGGTCCCCCTGGTCTGTCTGTGCCGTGGGATTAAATGAATGGCCCATGACAACCATGGCCATCATCATGGGCGGTCATGTGAGGGTAGGACTTGAGGATAATATATATTTGTCCCCAGGGGTGCCGGCAAAGAGTAATGCGGAACTGGTTGAGAAAGTTGTGAGGATCTCGAAAGAACTGGGTCGGGAGATTGCCACGCCTGAGGAGGCCAGGGCGGTCCTTCATTTGGCGCCAAGGGAAAATGCATAGCAAAATTATTCTGTCAAACCGCACCTAAATTGGAGCTGGGTGTATCATAAATCTTTCTTTCAAGCCGCGAAATAGCGTTGTGTAGAACCGTGAAGGATATGGAGACAGATCCAACGGGAACAGAAAAGCAAGAGGAAACCATTAAGGAGGGCGGTGAAGAGTCCCTCGAAAGTCCTAATCCTTCTGGAACTGTCCGCGACCGGGCCGGGATGTTTGGGTTTTTGGGGTCATTGTTTAATCATCGCGTGGATGCAGATTTTGTACGCCGCCTGAAGGGGGGTGGCATAAGTTCCTTGCTGGTAGACGACCGGATGGAGAGCATACAGCCCGACATAAGGCTTGGGCTCGGTGAGATGTCTGATTTCATACAGGCGGGGGACAGTAAAACGAATAAAGAAATAGAACAGGAACTGGGGGTTGATTGGACGAGGTTGTTCCGGGGCGTGAGTCCGGAATACGGCCCACCCCCTCCCTTTGAAGGGCTTTACGTCAAAGGAGGAACCGATAGCCACGAGGTGCTGGAAACTGTATTGAGCTGTTATAAAGCGAACGGGTTTTCCCCGGACTCGGCTTTTCAAAACCGGCCCGACTATATCGGAATGGAGCTTGATTTTCTTGGGCTTTTATCGGAACGGGAGGCCGAAGCATTAGAGGCAGGGGATATGAGCAAGGCCTCAGAGTATTTGAAGACCGTCAGGTCTTTTCTACTGGAACATCTGGGGAAATGGTGTGGGGATTTCTGTGACCGTGCCATTGTCCATGCAAAAACCGACTTTTACCGAGGTGCGCTGCAAGTGACAAAAGGAATTGTGAGTGACGAGGTTGCAAAGGCCGGGCAAAGGTAGAATGGGACAGGCGGACACCGCTAATGAATAGCGACAGGCATAGCATGGGATATTGGCAGTTTGGCTAAAAGACACTCTCAGCCGAACTGCAGCTTTTATACCTGAATGTGGAGAGATCCATGAGCGACGAAAACCATAAATCTAAAGGGATTCCCGGGTTGCTGTCAAGATTGAATGATAAATTATTCGGCAGTCCGGCCCATATACTGAAGAAGAGCGATTCGGAAGGATCGGTTGAAGAAGATGTTTGGCTTCATACCGGTTGCAGGATGTGCACCCAGCCGAGATGCGGCATGCGGGTTCATCGTAAAAATGGGGTCATCGTTGAAACAGAAGGCGATCCGAACCACCCGATGAATAACGGCACGCTCTGTGTCCGAGGGCAGGCCAACAGTTTCAATTTGTATAACCCATACAGGGTGAAAGCCCCCATGAAGCGGACCAACCCGAAAAAGGGTTTTGATGAAGACCCGGGTTGGGTAGAGATCTCATGGGAAGAAGCGATGAATATCGTGGTCGATAAGCTGAAAGAGATCCACGAAACGGATCCAAGGCAATTGGCTCTTCTTGTCGGCTTTGGTTCCTTTGGAGATGATCTTCCCATGTTCCGTGCCGTTCTACCGAATGCCTTCGGCACGCCCAATCTTCTTGAGAACAATGGACCGATGTGTCCGGTGCACTGGGGTTCCTTAATCTTTCATGGGGAGTTTGTCGAAAATATAGATGCTGAGCGGTGTAACTATCTTATCAACATTGGACAGTCTATTGGGTCGCGACTCGTTTCCGCTGCAGGTGAAACCCGGAGCCTTGAGGATGCGAAAGACAGAGGCATGAAGACCGTGGTGGTCGATCCCCACTGGAGTTCGGAATGTGTCCGTGGCGAGTGGGTCCCCCTGAAACCAAATACGGCCCTTGCTTTTGAATTGGCCATGATTCATGTGATACTTTTTGAACTAAAGAAATTTGACGAATGGTTTGTGAAGGTTCGAACGAACTGTCCCTATCTAATAGGACCCGATGGCGGCTACGCACGAGAAGAAGATGGATACAAGCCGCTCATGTGGGATTCAAAGAACAACAAGCCAGTGACCTTTGACGATCCCGATATTAATGGGCGTCTGGAAGATGTGGCCCTGGAAGGATCTTTTACAATAAACGGTGAGACGGTTCGACCTGCATTCCAATTGTTAAAAGACAGTGTGAAGTCCTACACACCGCAGTGGGCCGAAGAAATATCTACTATACCGGCCGAAACCACCCGTCGAATTACAGCTGAGTTTATTGAAGCGGCACAGATTGGAAGCAATATTGAGATCGATGGGTTTACGTTTCCTTTCAGGCCTGTGGCCATAAATGCGGGAAGAGGTCCCATAGCCAGTTCCTCAGGCACATACGCGATGACGGCTTCAAATATAATCAATGGGCTCGTGGGAGCCGCGGATGGTCCCGGTAATACGATCTGTCAAACCATCGGGCCGACTCTCAAGCCTGACGAGGACGGCATTGTGCGGACATGGGCGGAAACGACTCCCCATGTAGATGAATGGGATTTCAACGAATGGCATTATACGCCTCAGAGTATTGATATGGCTGAATTCTATCCCCACCGCCATTCAACAACCCATGTTGCCTGGCGTGCCATTGTCAATCCGGAGAAATATCATTTGGATTATGACGTAAAAGTGATGATGGTGTACGGTGCAAATCCCTTTTTCAATATTATTTCTGATGGTGCTGAAGAGGCCTTTAGAAAGATACCCTTCACTGTTGATATTGCCTACAGCTTTGATGAGACAAGCCAGTTTGCAGACATCCTCTTGGCGGAAAACAGTAATTTGGAGCGGTTGGGGTTTGATTACATCCATAAAGTGACCCGTGCTACCGACGATCTGCGCCGCCGTGTCCAGGGCCACAATACGAGACAGCCGGTGCTTCCGCGCCCTCTGTACAATACAAGGGACTCCAACGATATTTGCCTGGAGATAATCAACCGACTTGGTATCAAAGGACCGGCCTATGGGCAGACATCGGGTATGATGAAACTCAAGGGAACAGGTTACGAGTTGGACCCGTCTAAGGACTACACCTGGGAGGAAGTCTTTGACCTGTGCTTAAAGGCATGGCACGAAGATAAAGACAAAGATTTCTTCCTGAAGAACGGATGTCTGCAGGATGAGACTTATGTGCGACTTCGAGAATCCTATCCCTACTACTTTCATCCGGACAATAAGACACGTCACCCCATGTATGACGAGCATATCAGATATTCGAGAGAGCGGATGAAAAAATTGTGCGCCGAGCATAATGTTTCAATCCCCGGATGGGAGATGGACGAATGGGAAAAATATTTTCAACCTTTGCCCCATTGGTTTGTGACCAGTGATTGGAATGCCCCTGAAGAATATGATCTCCTCGCGGTCAACTGGAAGA
>JAQYVK010000147.1 GCA_030145585.1 Desulfatiglandales bacterium
ATAGTGACGGGTCATGGCTATTGAATAATTATTCCATATTAAACACTAATTATACGGTTTCAAGCCAAAAAAGAATCATGGAACAAATTAAGTTCATCCCCCGTTTTCAGATCTACGCCATTATTGACAATATTCCGCTGGCATTTCCATCTCTTCGTATTACTTTAAATGATAGGCAATCATTTTTTCCAAATGTAAAATAGATGGTTTCGTAAAAAGTCGTCACTCCGGCGAAAGCCGGAGTCCAGATCTCCTTTAACTGCTTTAAATGCCTGGATTCCGGCTTTCGCCGGAATGACAGAGAATATTGTTTTTTGACTTTTTACGAGGTCATCAAGATTGACGATTTGTATTTTTGTCGCAGGGCTGAGGATAGGGGGTTGACCGGATGGAACTTCAAAGAAAGACCCTTGGGTTTCGTTTCATTGTAAACAGTCTATGGATGTTTATATTGGTCTTAGTGTTTTGTCCCACCAGTGACTTTTTAATGCATTTCCGGGACAAAACACTAGGTTTCACTCTAGTGACTTGGAGGATGAGCCCAATGGCATATGCCGGATCCCAAAAAGATGTAGAGAAAAAACCCAACCGATTAATCCACGAAAAAAGCCCTTATCTGCTCCAACATGCCTACAATCCCGTCGACTGGTTCCCCTGGGGCGATGAGGCCTTTAAAAAAGCGGAACAGGAAAACAAGCCCATCTTCCTCTCCATAGGCTATTCCACCTGTCACTGGTGTCATGTTATGGAACATGAGTCTTTTGAGGATCCAGAAGTGGCTGCCCTGATGAATGAGGCCTTTGTCTCCATCAAGGTAGATCGCGAAGAGAGACCGGACTTGGACCATGTCTACATGACCGTCTCCCAGATGATGACTGGAGCGGGAGGTTGGCCGTTGACGATCATAATGACGCCCGATAAAAAACCCTTTTTCGCAGCCACATACATTCCCAAGGAAAGCCGCTTCGGACGATTGGGAATGATGGAATTGATCCCTCGGATTCAAACGGTTTGGACTACTCGCCAAAACGAAGTCTTGGATTCGGCAGAAAATATTTTAAAGGCCCTCAAGGGAACGGAAAAAAACAGCCCGGGAGGTGATCTGGACACCACTGTGCTGGATCAGGCCTATCGTGACCTTACTGCCGGTTTTGACAAAGAATTCGGTGGCTTCGGCACTGCACCCAAGTTCCCGACACCACACAACTTTCTCTTTTTGCTCCGCTATTGGAAACGATCCGGTGATAAAAAAGCTGTCGAGGTGGTCGAAAAGACCCTCGAGGCTATGCGCTCGGGAGGGATCTTCGACCAGGTCGGTTTCGGCTTTCACCGTTATTCCACCGACCAAGAATGGCTGGTGCCCCACTTTGAAAAAATGCTCTATGATCAGGCCATGCTGGCCCTGGCCTATTTGGAGACCTACCAGGCCACAGGCAAAGAAACCTATGGATCGACCGCACGGGAAATCTTCACCTATGTCTTAAGGACCATGACCTCTCCGGAAGGGGGATTCTTTTCGGCTGAAGATGCGGACAGCGAAGGGGTAGAAGGAAAATTTTATGGTTGGTCCGAGGAAGAAGTTCGCCGGCATTTCGAAAAAGATGAAGCGGATTTCATCATCAGGGTGTTCAATTTAGAGAGAGACGGCAATTTCTCGGATGAAGCGACTGGGAAGAAGACGGGCACCAACATATTGCATCTCACAAAGTCGAATGCCGAGATCGCTGCCGATCTCAAGATATCGCCCGAGGCGCTTGAGGACCGAATCACGAAAGCCCGCGCCCGACTGTTTGAAATCCGTGAAAAGCGTATCCATCCTTATAGGGATGATAAAATCTTAACCGATTGGAACGGCCTCATGATCGCCGCTCTTGCGCTTGGGTCGCGGCTGTTGGATGAACCGGATTATGTGCAAGCCGCCAAGCGTGGCGCCGATTTTGTCCTGAAACAAATGCGTGGACAGGATGGACGTCTACTACACCGTTATCGGGAGGGAGAGGCAAAGATTACAGCCCATTTGGATGACTACGTCTTTTTTGTCTGGGGGTTGATTGAACTCTATGAGGCCACCTTTGAGGCCCAATTCCTGAAAACGGCCCTCGAGCTCAACGAGACCATGTTGAAGCATTACTGGGATGAAAAAACAGGGGGATTTTTCTTTACGCCGGATGACGGAGAAAAACTCATTGTGAGGAAGAAAGAAATTTACGGGGGGCCTGTCCCTTCCGGAAATGCCATGGCCCTTTTCAACCTTCTGCGTTTGGCCAGATTCACAGGTCGTACCGATCTTGAGAAAAAGGCCTCGATGATTGATAATGCCTTCTCGGACCAGATCATGCAATCCCCCGCCGGCTTTACACAATTCCTTTCCGCCCTGGATTTCGGAGTGGGTCCCTCCTATGAAGTGGTCATCGTCGGTCCCACCGGGGCCAAGGATACGGCCGACATGATCCATGCCCTCAATAACCGTTATATCCCAAACAAGGTGGTTCTCTTCCGCCCTTCGGATCAGGAATCCCCAGAGATCGACGGCCTCTCCCCGTTTATCAAAAATCAGGTCAGC
>JAQYVK010000148.1 GCA_030145585.1 Desulfatiglandales bacterium
ATGATATTCGCGTTGATAATTCTGATATTATTCCCTCAGTTATCATTATTTTTACCTGAAACCATGCTGGGATGATAGTTTTCACATGGCTACAGATCAGTCCTTTTTTAGTCCCTAAGGATTTAATTCCCCGCCGATTACTGCGAGTCGTCATTCCAGCTAATCCTCCACTGCTCTGCCACGGGGTAGTTCATTGATTGAATACTATAAGCTTTTGTCCCTTCCCGGTTACTGAAACCGCATTATATTTATTTGGTCCAAAGGATAGGACGCTCATCAAATGAACCCAAAGCATAACCGGATCATGAAGGGATCAAATCCTATACCCTAATACAGGCCACCTCATGACCTTGATCTACCAGGCGGAGGGGTGGGACTTCTTTGCTGCATTCCTCAATGGCCATTTGACAGCGGGGATGGAAGTTGCATCCAGGAGGGGGATTCAAAGGGCTTGGGACTTCTCCCTTCAAGATGATGCGCTCCCGCTTCTCCTCAACCCAAGGATCCGCGACCGGCACAGCTGAAAGCAGTGCCTTGGTATATGGATGGAGCGGATTTTCGTAAAGTGTCTTGCGATCCATGATTTCCATGATGCGGCCCAGATACATCACCGCGATCCGATCACTTATATGACGAACCACGGACAAATCATGGGCGATAAAGAGGTAGGTGAGGCCCTCCAATCCCTCCTGCAATTCTCCTAGGAGGTTGATGATCTGAGCTTGGATTGAAACATCCAGCGCAGAGACCGGTTCGTCGCAGATGATCAACGACGTCTCACCCGCCAAGGCCCGCGCAACCCCGATGCGCTGTCGCTGCCCGCCGCTAAACTCGTGGGGCACTCGGTCTTTCAGGCTGGGGTCGAGTCCAACGATCTTAAAAAGCTCATCGACCCTTTCCGTGTAGGCCTTTCTATTCTCAACCAGACTATGGACCTTCAGGGGTTCACCTACGATACTGCCCGCACTCTGCCGGGGGTCCAGGGATCCGTAAGGATCCTGGAACACGAGGGACATCTTTCGACGAAGGGGCCTTATTTTGTACTGCGGCAAGTGAGATATGTCCTCTCCTTCAAAGAAGATCTGGCCTTCTGTGGGTTCATAGACCCTTAAAATGCAACGGCCGACCGTGGTCTTGCCGGAACCACTCTCCCCCACAAGACCAAGCGTTTCACCTTTTTTGATAAAAAGACTCACCCCATCAACCGCTTTTACATCCGCCACTTTCCGTCGCAGCACCCCCCGCGTCACGGGGAAATACATCTTCAGGCCCTTTACTTCAACAATTCGGTCATTCTCTGGTGTGCTCACGTGCCCCTCACCTTACCGCTCTGATTCATTATGACGTATTCCTTGCGCCCTGAGCCTTGTGCCTACCGGTTGTGAAAATTATGCCCTACAACCGGCTGCCACTTCGCAAGCAGCAATGACTTATGTCTGCAGGGAAACTTCAACATTGCCGGCTGATCTATGACCGCATAACTACGTATCCACATAACATGATACATAATGTTGGCCGTCTCCATCCAATTTCCGAAGGTCCGGCCAGGGCTCCTGTCTGCATTTTTCAGTTGAATAGGGACAACGTGGCAGAAAGGCACAAACCGGTGCCATGTTAATCAGGTTGGGGGGCATCCCCGTAATAGGGACCAATTTCCTGTCATCCTCCTCATCTAACCTCGGTACGCAGGCAAGGAGAGCGATCGTATAAGGATGTCTCGGCGTACCGAATATCTCCTTGGAAGTCCCCGATTCAACTATACGCCCGGCATACATAACATAAAGCCTCTGGGCATAACGGGCCACAACACCCAGATTATGGGTCACAATCACCAGCGAGGCTTTAAACCGGGCTACCATATCCGTCATGAGTTCCAAAAGCTGTGCCTGGGTGGTCACGTCCAGGGCTGTTGTCGGCTCATCCGCAATGAGGATTTTTGGGTTGCAGGAGAGGGCCATGGCGATCATCACCCTCTGGCGCATGCCACCGCTGTACTGATGCGGATAATCGTCGATGCGTTTTTCCGCATCAGGAATGCCTACAGCACTCAATAACTCCGAGGCCCTTGTCCTCGCCTCCTCCTTTTCCATCCCAAGATGAATTTTCAAGGATTCCGTCATTTGGCGCTCCAGTGTCAACACCGGGTTGAGGGAGGTCATGGGCTCCTGGAACACAATAGCAATCTTGCCCCCTCGGATGGAACGCATTTCATCACCGTTGGCCTCATATTCGAGCAGATCACGCCCCTCAAAAAGGATTGTCCCATCCACGATCTTACCGGGAGGAGACTGGATCAATTGCATGATCGACAATTGACTCACGGATTTCCCGCACCCACTCTCGCCCACGATTGCGATGGTCTCCTTTTCATCGATGTGATAGGACACACCGTCCACTGCTTTCACGAGGCCGCGGTCCGTGTAAAACTGGGTCTTCAGGTTTTTCACTTCTAGTAATACTGCCAATTCTTCTCCCAATTCTTTGCAAAATCTTGATTCATTGTTACCCTGATTGAGCGAAACTTGGGGATGCCCCAGATTATTTTATAACCCTTCTCGATTTTGTTTACGCTCAATTAGGGTATTAGATCATTCCCCTTAACCTCGGATCTAGGGCGTCTCTCAAACCATCCCCGACCAGATTAAAGGCCAACACAACAAGCATAATCGCAAACCCAGGCGCAAAGGAGAGCACCGGATGGGTCAGTAGGTACTGGTACCCGTCAGCGACCATACTGCCCCAGGCAGCACCCGGCGCTTCGATTCCGATCCCCAGGAAACTTAGGCCTGCTTCTGCCAGAATAGCCGCGCCCATATTGAGGGTGAGCATGACGATAAGTGGAGGAAAACAATTCGGAAGCACATGACGTAACATCACACGTAAGTTACTTGCACCAATCACCTGGCCGGCCATCACGTAATCGTTTTCTCTTACTGATAGGACCTGACCGCACATTAACCGTGCATATACCGAGATCAGACCGACGCCCAACGCTATCATTACATTTTTAAGCCCGCCTCCCAACAGGGCAGAGATGATCAAAGCCTTTAATATGATTGGGAATGCCATCAAGGCGTCGATGAGCCTCATGATAACCATATTCACCAGCCCCCCGAAATATCCTGCGAGCAATCCAAGCGTCATGCCCACCGAGGAAGCGATCGCGATAGCAATGAAGCCCACCATCAACGACGTCCTTGTGCCGTATACAATACGACTCAAAGTATCCCTACCCAGTGCGTCGGTTCCCAGGAGGTGTTCCCAATTAGGCTTGAGCAGGGTCTTATCCAGGTCGATCTCATAGGGATCATAGGGTGCTAATTGCGGGGCGAAAAGCGCTGAAAAAAGGAGCCCCACGATGATAATAAATCCGAATGTGACCACCTTTCTGCCGAAGAAGACCTTGAGGAAACGGACATATGGATTTACACTGGGGAGCATTTCCGAAAATTCTACGGTAGTGGTCGTTTGCTCTGTCATTTTTTAACCTAATTCGGGGTCAGATCTTTACTCTTGACAAATCGTCCCGTTTTCAAGATTTAAACTATCCTTATGTAATACCATGAAAAAAATAAACGAAATTCGTATGGATCGACATCGATTTGTCAAGAGTAAAGATCTGACCCCGATTACCATCATTGATAACGTATCCGGGGATCAAGCCATCCATAGGATATATCCACAAGGAGATTTGCCAAAACCACAATGAGGGCGGTCATCAAAGCGACCCCCTGCACAATAGGATAATCCTGGTTGAAGATGGCATCCACTGCCAGTCTACCCATACCGGGAATATTAAATACAGTCTCGACCAGCACAGAGCCCCCGAACAGGAGACGGACATGGAATCCTTTCAGGGTAACGATGGGGATAAGACCGTTTTTCAGGACATGCCTGGCGATGACCTCACGCTCTTTCAAACCCTTGGACCATGCGGTTCGAATATAATCTTGCCGGATGACCTCGAGCATGCTGGAACGGGTCTGACGCGTTGTGGAGGCCAATGTAAAAACAGAGAGACAAAACACCGGCATGATGCTTTTCCTGAAACTGAGCCAGAAATCATCGAAGGGAGAAGTATAGCCCTGGATTGGAAGCCACTGGAGCTTTAGTCCAAAAAAATAGATAAACAATATCCCAAGCCAAAAAACAGGAACGCAAATTCCCAAATTTGCCGTCAGGGTGACGCTTGCATCGATGTTCCCGCCCCGCCTGATGGCGCAGATGATACCAGCTGGAATCCCTAGGACAGCACTCAGGATAAAAGCGAGAGAGCCGATATGCAGGGTGATGGGAAGGCTTTCAGCTATCATGGTCAGTACATCATCGCCATAGGATATGGATTCCCCGAAATCACCACGAGTTACACCGATGACCCAGTTCGCATACTGAACCATAATGGGTTTGTCCAGCCCGAATTCCTTTCTGAGTTCTTGGAGCTGTTCTTCGGTCGTTGATTCCGTCTCCGCCTCACCAAGAAAGATCAGGATCGGGTCACCAGGCAAAGCACGCATAGCAATGAATATCAAAAAAGTGACGATGAGAAGGACGAAAAATGCCTGTATCAGCCTGCGAATAATATATGCGCCCACAATTAAGCTCCACTTTCTTTTGGTTAGGAAGTTCTCCTGTTCGTTTGATAATCGTTAGCACTAGAGGATTGCAACAATGGTTACCCTCGTTTTATTTTTGGGTAGTAGCCTGACACGGGAGGTTTAGTGTTTGGAGGAGGCGGGTTGGGCATTCGTATACGGTAATGCTCACCGGTATCTTTGCGTTTCCATCGCACCGACATTGCCAACGGCCAATTCATGGTAATGGCCCCTTTCAAGGCCCTTGGACATGCGTGGACGCAGCACCCGCAAGCACAACACTCATCTGCGTATACCACGGTGGGTGGCTTCCCTTTCACAGGATTGGGGAGCAACATGTCCGTTCTGCAGGCTTTGACACACATGGGTTCCTTTAAATTCGCGCATCCAGTACAACTTTTGTGATCAAACTTTATGATTGATTGGTTTGATTTTGCTATATACACCTTTTTCTCACCTCTCGAACCGGCTTTACTTTTTGCGTTCATTTCTTTCCCCAAGGTTTGTGTCTCTCGTAATTTTCTTTGTATGTTAGGGCGTAGGGTTGTTTGTTCCAGTAATACAACGGTCGGTCACCAACTTCCACTGTATCCTGACCTTTTTTTATTGTAATGAATTTGTGCCATTCCGGTGGATCATTGTCAGGGTACTCCAGCTTGGAAATGGTTAGAAATCGGCAGCTGGCTTTACGTGTTAGGGCTGCATGAGTCCACATTTCGGCGAGTTTTAGGACTTCCATACTCTGTAAACACCTTGCCAGTTCTCTGGGACTTCCAGCTATAAGTTCTTGTGCTTCCTTTTCCTCAAGTTCCTTGAGCCATACCAGTGCGAGATTAAGCATCTCATCAGTTAAAGTATCGCCGCCATAGGTGCGCATCGCACCACTGACGCCTGCATTCAATTCTTTCCAGTCTATTCCCTCGGTCCTATTTAGTGGGGCATAGACCCGTTCTCTTTCCTTTTCCACCTGTTCATCAAATATCTCCGGTTCCGTTGTGTCCTTTGCATAGTCTGCCGCCTTAGCACCGGCCCATCTGCCTGAAATAGCGGCCAGTCCATGGTAATGAACGGAAAAGAGAGACTCTCCGGCAGCATATAATCCCTCGAGGGATGTCTTGAAATCCCAATCATGCACCAGGCCGCCCAGGTATGACCGATAGCCACTTTTCTTTGTTCCGACCAAGGGACTTCCATCGTAACGTGACGATGTTCCGCCGGAATAAGCTTGAAGCAAATCTTTGTCCGGATCGAAGCCTGCTTCCGCGTAGTTTTTATAAAGTATCCAAGTCATTCCCTCATTGGCTATCATAAGGCCGAATATGGCTCTTCTTTCATCCTCCGGCATTCCGGGCAAATCCGCATATATGGGCAAGGTATACTCCCCCTTACGTACCGCCTCGGCAAATTTTGGAGTGTGACATAGCGAGACGGGTCTTTTGACCGGGCTGTTCCCGTTGCGGTATGAACGTTCGAGGAAGAACCTTTGGCCAAGAAGAGACGGATGGACGCGTTGTTCGAATGATGTAAGAATGTTGCCCTTCCCATCCACATAAGGTATTTCCTTGCCTTTGGCGTCGATCATTGTGCAGGGGTACCATGTATTGAGTGGGTTACCGGTTCCATACCTTGGGTAGGGATCCCCTCCGCCTGCTGCTCTCCCTTCCATATTTGCAAGCTCAGCGCCTGCATTCCAGGCCATTACAAGCCCACCCCCTGACGATCGCGGAAGGGTCGCTACAGAACCACCGCGGTAATCCCAAACTCTGTTGCCCCCGCGTCCGGTGGTTAACACTGTCGCCTTGGCTTTAAACACATAAAATTCCCCGGTACGCACGTTTATTCCGGTTGCCCCCAGAATCCGGGATCCCTCTTCGCCTCCCTCGGTAAGAAAACTTGTCACTTTAACTCTGTTGTGGATGCTTACCCTTTGCCTCTTCAACTCTGCAGTGAGGGCCGGCCTGAATGTAGCGCCCCAAACGCGAAGTGTGTGCTTCGTGTCATAGTCATATGCGAACATGAGTTTTGTTTCATCGTCTCTAAATTCTGCACCCTTAAACTCATCTTCCGTATCCCGGATCTTAGCCCCCATTTTCTCAAGTTCACAGAGCATGTCGTAGCCTTCCCTGTACATGATATAATGGGAGATACCGTTGATGTAATCCCAGTACTGCCAGGGGCCTACCCCTTCAATAAACTCTTCAGGAGAAATCGTGCAACAAGGATTGTCAAGAGCATACACAATATGGTCAACCCCGGCTGGACCGGCCGAGAATATATCCATCTCTTCAACGATCGTAACCTTGACGCCTCTTTTGATGGCAGCCAACGCGGCCCAAGAACCGGCAATGCCACCCCCTAGGACCAATACGTCAGTATCGACTATGTTGACCTTATTGTAGTCAATAGGATATGGCCACTCTATAAGTTCCTTTCCCATCTTCATCGCTCCCTATGAAAGCTCTAGTTTTGGAAATAGGTTATAGATTTTTTTCGTTTTCGATTGATTTATGTTGGCTGAGGATTCAGGTGCTTTTAACTCTCTTCTTTTGGCCGGAGTACCTTGCCTGGGCACACATATCAAGTGATCGTGAAGTGAAACGCTAAAAATTCTTTTTTTTTAGCCGGAATGTGTGAAGAAGTATAAAAAGTTTACTCTGGCAAGTCAATGGAAAAAGAATCACAAGTGATATAGACTAAGCCCACCGCAGGCTTTACATCGAAGGGACACAACACTAAGCCTCCTATCAAATCGACGGCGGCGGCAGCGGACCCACGATCTTCTCAAACTCCCTTCCCAGTGCCAGCACAACCCCGTCACCTTCCGCTGGCCCAACAAACTCCATACCCACAGGCAGACCCGATGGGGTTAATCCTGCGGGGACGCTGAGACAGGGAAGCCCCAACCCACTCCCGAATGCAGTGTTGCGGGTGTAGGTCGAAAAGGTCGGCGCCTGACGCCCGTTGAGCTCCACCATATCGTCATTTCCGATTGGTCGCGCCGGCAGTGCGGTCGTGGGAATGATCATCGCACTAACATTGTTGTCCTTGAAGTAATCGGCGACTGCGGCCAGGTGCGCCGGCCGGTCGACGACAAGCGACTCGATAAACACGCCCACATCCGATGGGCCGGTTTCCAGCTGAGCAGCTAAACGCTCGCGCTCCACCGGTCCTGCCACTTTTTCGACAAGTTCGATCACACTCATCCGGCTGCCGTGTTCAAAGAGGTAACTACTCAACGCCCGCGGACCCTCGTAACCCCTAAAATCCGCCCCGGTACTTTTCAGACCCGTGACATCCACATCGACCATCACCAGGCCCGCACGACGCAGTTCCATGAGCGCATCTTCGACAACTTGTGCCAGTTCGGAATCGAGGTCATCATAAAAGCTGGACGGAATGGCGACACGAACACCGGAAAGAGAAAGGACGGGCACATCTGCAGGGCGTTTGGCACACACCGAATCAAGCAAGATGAGGTCATCGACGGTCCGGGCGAGTGGCCCTGGGGTATCTCGGGTCCAGGTCAAAGGAATGACGCCGGCACTCGAATAGCGACCGATTGTTGGGCGCAGGCCGACACAACCGCAGAGGGCGGCCGGGATCCGGCATGACCCGCCTGTGTCGGTGCCGAGCCCACCAGCAACAACACGGGCAGCAATCGCCGCCGCGGTCCCACCCGAGGATCCACCGGAAATCATGGTGGTGTCGTAGGGATTGCGCACCGGGCCGTAGACCGGGTTATTGCTTGTGACGCCGAACGCCATCTCATGCATGTTTGCCTTACCGAGCATGACGCCCCCGGTTTTCAGCAGCGAAGCCAGGACGGGAGCATCCTCCTTTGGCTGCCAACCTTCAAATGCCTTGGAACCTGCAGTGGTCGGGAGTGAAGCGGAGTCAATGTTGTCCTTGATGATCAGCGGCAGGCCGGCCAAGGGGCCCACATCTTCACCGGAAGCCCGGCGGTGGTCGATCTCCCTGGCCGCGCCGAGGGCCTTATCCGGATCGAGGGTGGTGAAGAGATTCAGATGCCGCAATTTGTCTGAACGATCCAGCGCTGACATCACAAGCTCTTCTGAAGTAATACGCTGAGACTTCAACCGGGAAATGGCCTGTGTGGCGCTTAGGGTGAAGAGATCATTGGTTTGAGTCCCCGAAATCTTCGAGGACCGGCTGCTATCATGATGAAATTGTGCAGTCATAATCCTCCTCCTTAAATTCAGATCGGGTAATGATGAAGAGTGAGTCTCCTTCCGCAGAGCGGAAGGCTTCAGGTAATCCCCTCAAGGGGGATGTCTAAAATTTATGCGGTTCAAACCCGAATATCGAAACTCGAAATCCGAAACAAATTCGAATGCTCTAAATACAAATGACCAAAACAAAAAAAATTATGAGCATATCTTTTCATAGGGTTGCTCATGGGTATACTTTCGGGACATCCCTTGTTTTGAACATTGGGAATTCGGATTTTGGATTTTTTTCGTATTTCGAATTTCGTGCTTCGAATTTTTATTGATTTTCTCCCCTGGTCGGCTAAACCTATCCGGGTTCATCGTCAGAGCCAGTGGATTTAATGATAACTAAACTATAGTTCATCGCATTTTGGATATTAGAGAGGTGGCCTAATCAACCATCTTAAACATGCGGGTCAACGGAAAATCGATTTTATAAACCCTTAAGGCATTTCCTGCCAGAATCAGGTTCATATCATCCTGGGAAATGTTCAGACGATTGACCTGTTTGAGGCTCCACCCCATCACATCCACCTGGTGCCTCACGAGCCCCTCTTTGCTGACCTGAGCTGCAAAAGTCTGGGGGTGCTGACCAATTTGGGTCTGTGTCGGTATACTGGCCCCCCAATCCGTTCCCCACATGAGTTTTTCTGCACCCACATTGGGGTCTTTGAGGGCCTCGTAATAGAGTTCCGTCCAGTATAGACCCGTTTCCAGGTAAACATTATCATGGTTGGCAGCAACCTGAATAGCCTCGAGCACAAGGGTGTCCCACCGGCCGCCTTGCATGCCTCCATGATCAAAAATGATAGGCACATCCGGATATTCTGCCGCTATGTCACGCACCCAATTGGGATGGAAATTTTCCGGCCAACGCGTATAGGTAATGTGATAACCCATAGGAGAACCGGTATGCACCCGAACCGGCACCTGGTGTTTCTGTGCCACCTCCATGACCTTTCGAAGTTCATCCATTCTCTCCGTCTGGCTGTACGTTGTTTTTCTAGTCGGGTTCGACGGCATGCCTTCACCGATTCCGACAAACTTGCCCGTGGACAAGTGCCGGTCCAGTTCCTCACAGGCCGCTTCTATGGTCCATTCCGCTTCACCCTTCATGGCCTTATCCGCCAAGTCTTTGGGAGAGACAAGAGCCACGAATTTGTCCGGATATCTTTCCACCAAATCAACATTGAGCTCATTACTCATGCCGAAAGCGGGATGGAGGATACACATATCGACCTGGTAGCATTCCATATCGTATAAGAGACGTTTGGAATTATCATAGGTCACCAGGTGACGCATTATCGAGGCCAGATCATTGTACTTGATTTTCTTTAGATCCGTTTTACCCGATTTTTTAAATTCCGGCCCGGCAGCGTGTCTTTGAGCATGTACGTGAGTGTCAATAATAAAGCGCCCTAATTTCATAACAATCCTCCTTTTTTATTTCCTGAAACCGTTATGTTACGTTCTTGACCTGCCCCTAAATTACCTCAATAATAAGTTCTTTTAAACCAATGTTTATCGGCTCGTAATATAAATGGCTGTTTGCGTTGGTCTATAATATTACTAAAGCAGTGTCAAGTGGAAGAACTTTAACTCCCTTTCGCCGGAATCCAGAAATAAGCAGTTTGATGAACTGAAATAAACCGACTGGATCAAATACGTAGCTTTTATTTAATAGAAATCTTGTGAATTAAGGACATTATCCTGTTCAGGAGTGAGAAACTTGTGATATTAAGTGTATAATGAGTTTCCAGAGACCTTGGGAAGGACAAAAAAATGAGACAGGAGGTGTAGCATGAAAAGTGCCAAAGAAGTGATTTCGATAAATCAGGAAGAACCATCTCATTTTATTAGACCTGAAAAACGCTGCACATTAAATACAAAACCGGACCCTTTGGAGATCGATTTACACAGGACAGCAGTTATTGTTGTCGACATGCAAAATGCCTTTGTCAGCAAAGGAGGCATGTTTGATGTCTCTGGGATGGATATCTCTGCGGCGAAGGGAGTCATAGAGAAGAACAGAAACATTATTGACACGGCTCGAAAGGCGGGTTGTAAAATTGTCTTTTTGAAGATGAGTTATGAGCCGGACTATTCCAATAGCGGGGGTGTGGAATCTCCTAATTGGCACAAAGAAAAGGGCCTTACCATGATGAGGAACAACCCCAATGACTGGGGTAAATTCGTTACCAAAGGGTCATGGGATGAAGAAATTTGTCAGGACTTAGAGGTCCAACCCAAGGATTTGATTGTCCGGAAGCCAAGATACAGTGGTTTTTCCGGAACAAATTTGGATGGTATCTTAAAGGCCTACAAAACAAAGTATTGTATTTACACGGGTGTAGCAACAAACGTTTGTGTTGAATCAACGCTCAGGGATGGGTACTTTTTGGACTACTGGCCGATCCTGGTCTCAGATGCGGTGAACAATGCCGGTCCGGAGATCACCCAGCAAGCCACACTTTGGAACGTAGAGGCGCTATTCGGCTGGGTCATAGACACGGAAAATTTATTGGAAGGTATTTCCGGGGCCTGAAAATCCCGGGACAGTGATGACCATGGAAAAACCATCCTACCTGTATGATCTCGACGACCGTCCACCCTTTCTCTACGCCATGGTTTATGGTCTTCAATGGGCCTTCATCGCATTCCCTATCGTCATTATTACGACAACCATGGCCGAGGCGGTCCTCAACCTTGACACGTCCGCGAGTATTCGTTTTACACAGATGACCTTTTTGACCACGGGATTCTTCACTTTTGTCCAGACCCTATGGGGCCATCGTTATCCAGTCATTGAAGGCCCATCCGCCGCGCTTCTTCTCACCCTTATCCTCCTTGCCCCTTATGGCCTTCCGGCCATACAAGGCGGCACGATCATAGGCGGCGTCCTTCTCATATTCATAGTTTTTACAAAGCAGCTGACCAGGCTCATCCGGCTGTTTACACCCAATGTGGTCGGGGTCATTCTTATGTTAATCGCCTTCGGCCTCCTCATGCCTCTTTTAAAATTCCTTACGGGGATGAATGATGTCCATCCCAATGGGGATCCTGTAACGATGATGATCAGTTTTGCCCTTGTGTTATTAATTGCCACACTTTCTTATCACCTCAAGGGCTTCTGGAAGAGCATTTCGATTCTCATCGGCATGATTGTGGGATCTATTGCCTTTCTTTTGTTAGGTCACTTCAATTGGGAAAATCTTGCTTCGGCATCCTGGGTCTCTGTTTCAGTGCATCGGGTCGGTTCTCCCTACGGACTCTATTGGCCTGCAGCTATTGCCTTCGCCTGTTCCTACTTTGCCGTGATCGTCAACAGCCTGGGCAGTCTTCAGGGAATCGCCGCCATCACGGATCAAGAACGATTACCGGAAGCAATCAGTAAAGGGATCTTTATCAACGGTATCTCCGGCATCATTTGCGGGCTATTTGGTGTCGTAGGCACCCTCTGTTATAGCCTAAGCCCGGGCGTCATTCTGGCCAATCGGGTCGCCAGCCGTTATGCTCTGACCTATTGTGGCGTTATCCTCATATTGGCTGCATTTTTACCAAAACTGGCGGCCCTTCTGGCTTTGATCCCGATGCCTGTTGTTGGGTCAGCCCTTTGTGTCGCCATGGGTGGGCAGATAGGGGCTGCTATATCCATTATCGCCTCCAAAACGATTACCCCCAGAGACTATATCGTGGTCGGATTACCTGTCCTTATGGGAACCCTCGCGGGTCTATTTCCCGGGGGTCTTTTTTCTTCAATGCCCAGCTTAATTCAGGTTTTCATGGGCAACAGCCTCATCGTCGGGATAGTCGCAGTGCTTCTTCTCGAGCATGTCCTATGCAGAGATCAGTGAAGTTCCCCAAGCAATCGAAGATCCCTCGACTCGGGGAGATCAGGATTCTTCTAAGCTGTCCTGCTGAAAGAGGCTTTCAGTAGGACAGCAACTTTTCTGGAAGCTTGACAAAAACCGGGGCGGCTTTAACTTCTATTCAATATTGAGTGTGCGCTCGCCATCAATACATTTTGTATTTGCTCAAGGAACGCCTTTGAAAATCAGGATTCTGACTATCTTGCCACAAAATACGAATTGAGGAGGAAGAAATATGGAAGTGAAAAAAGTGCTCTGGCCAACGGATTTTTCGAAAAATGCTTCCCAAGCCCTCCCCTATGTAACCTCTTTGACCGAAAAGTTTGAGACTGAAGTACACGTGCTCTACGTCATCGATGACTTAGGACATCCGTCTGACCCATGGTATGGGGAGTTGGATGGCTCCCATATGACCAAAGTTCACGATTGGGAAAAGGGAAAGGCGGCCAAGCGCCTGGATGAGATCTGTGAAAACCATCTGAGAGGATGCCCTCTCTACATAAAACACATTTCCGTGGGTGATCCGGCACACGAGATCTTGAAACTCATCGAGAAAGAGAACGTGGATATGGTGGTGCTCGCCAGTCACGGACGGAAAGGACATTTCGGTTTCGGGAGTGTGGCCGAGAAGGTGGTAAAGAATGCTCCTGTTCCAGTCGTTACGGTTCCTATAAAGCGCGAAAGCACATAGTCAAGCCCTCCGAACCGTCAAGAACCGTTCTACATAGCTCCCCTTTTTCAGCGCCTTTACAAGCCTCCTCCAAAAAAAGATTCTTTTTTTCATTGACACGTTACCCGGTGTTTAATATAACCCACCTTATGTCAAATGTGATATATATCAAATATGACATATAAGCCATCTGAAATTGAAGATTATTCGTTTTTAAGCAATTGTTAAGAAAAGGGAACTTTTATGTTGAATAAAATTGGAAGCCTAAAATTTGCATTTTTCGCCCTGACAGTTCTTGCAGGGCTATGGATGACCTCTACTGCTTCGGGGGAGTCAAAAATGATTAAAATGTCCACGACCACGAGCACGGAAAACTCCGGCCTCCTGGATGTGTTGCTCCCCGAGTTTACCAGGATTACCGGTATTCGGGTCAAGGTCTTCGCGAAGGGAACCGGTGCGGCTGTCCGTGACGGTAAGGACGGGAACGTCGACATCATCTTTGTGCACGCCAAAGAACGAGAGGAAAGGTTCGTGGCTGATGGTTTTGGCGCCTACCGGTTGGGTGTCATGCACAACGACTTTGTGATTTTGGGTCCCCCTCAAGACCCTGCCCGGGTCAAGGGAACACCGAAGGCGGTCAACGCACTGAGGCTGATTGCGGAGGCGAAGGCGAAGTTTATATCCCGTGGGGATGACAGCGGGACACACACCAAAGAACAGCGACTCTGGAAGGCGACAAAACTCCCTCTTCAGATCAAGACGACCGAAATTGTAAAAAAGGGGAAGAAAACAAACCTCTCCTTTCAATATCCCGATGGACTGGGGCAGTGGTACATGTCTATTGGGCAAGGCATGGGCAAATGTTTGACCTATGCCGAGGAAAAAGAGGCCTATACCCTTACGGACCGAGGAACCTATTTGAAGTACAAGTTTGGGAGAAAACAGGGTCTGGATCTGGTGATTCTTTCCGAAGGAGACCCTGCACTTTTCAATCCTTATGGGATTATTCCCATCAACCCCAAAAAGTACCCCCATGTCAAATTTTCGTGGGCGGATCGCCTCGCCAAATGGTTGGTATCACAAGAGGCTCAGGGCCACATCAGTCGATATAAAATTCAAGGGCAACAGGCCTTTTTCCCTGACGCCATTCCAGAAGCCAAGTGATTACTCCTGAGCCCGTAACATTTTGTTTTCTATTGTCAGGGAATTTTCTACCGGATACAGTAAAGGATCCACCACAGAGGAGGTGGCTTTGGGTCAAAACCCTATTGGAGTGCGGGGGACAGCGCTTTATAGAGCACAAAATTCGAATCTCGAAATCCGAAATTTTTACCCTGTTAAATAATGTGATAATGAGAGTAGCCATGTTTTCATGTATATTATGTTAGTTTATTAATAATTTATATATTCTAGGAGCTATTTAACAGGGCGGGCAATATCAAATGACTAAAACCCAAATGACCGAAACTGTACGATGCGATATTCGGTTTCGATAACGCAAATTGGTGTGTTTGTTTCTGTCATTGGAACATTATGGTTTTGAATTCTTGCCCGCCTCGGGCGGGTGAATTTCGGATTTCGATTTTCGGCCCGCCCTGGCGCGACTTTATTGGGCCTAGCTATTTGTTACTGTGATTTATACAAATGATAGCTTTACATCGAATCAAATGAATCCAGGTCTGGGCCAGGGATTTCGAAATTTAACATTTTGTCTCACCTTTCTCGGTAGAGCCAATTAACTATGACCCCGACCAGGGGTCGGGACTTTCCAGAAACCAATAAAGGAAGAAGTAAACGATCAGATTATGGACCTGCTTATCGACAGTGTTTTATCAGCCATTCTGCTTTTATGGTCGCTTGACCCTGAAGTCTATTTTATTATCTATGTCTCCTTGAAGGTGAGTCTCAGTTCAACCCTCATAGCCAGTGTGTTAGGCGTACCCACCGGTTTCATAATCGCTTTTCGAGAGTTTCGCGGTAAACGGGTGGTCATTACCACCCTGAACTCATTACTCGCTCTGCCCACAGTGGTCGTAGGTCTCACGGTGTATGCTTTCATTTCAAGGAAAGGCCTCCTCGGGATACTCGACCTCCTATACACCCAGACGGCCATAGTCATCGGCCAAGTCATTCTCATCTTTCCCATTGTGGCCTCATTGACCATTGCAGCCATCAGCAGGATCGATGACAGGTATAGAAAAACGGCCATGACACTGGGGGCTACCCCTTTTCAGACGGCTATGGTCATTTTCCGGGAAGCGCGTTTTGGAATTATCGCCGCAATCATTGCATCCTTTGGGAGGGTCATCGCGGAAATCGGGATCAGCATGATGCTTGGTGGAAACGCCAAAGGCTTTACCCGCACGATGACGACGGCCATGGCCCTTGAATACGACAAGGGGGAGTTTGTCCTTGGCGTTGCTCTCGGGATTGTTCTCCTCATTATCAGCTTCACCATGAATATCTTTTTCAATTACCTTCAAGGGAGAACCCGGGTCTAATGCTCTTCCAAATCCGAAATCTGATTAAAGTTTATGGTAGCAGGACTGTTCTGGATATCCCCGAGTTGGACTTTGAAAAGGGCACAACATATGCCCTGCTGGGCCCCAATGGGTCCGGAAAGACGACATTGCTTGAAATCTTGAGCCTCCTAATGCCTCCGACAACCGGGGCAATCACTTACAAGGATACGGCCATCGATTTTAAGGCCAACAACCTGACCGCCTTACGCCGGGAAATTGTGATGGTACAACAGAACCCGGTCCTTTTTACAACCACCGTTTACAAAAACCTTGCTTTTGGGCTCAAAATAAGAGGAATACCCAAGTTGGAAAGGGAAAGAATCATTGAGGGGTCCCTCGATCTTGTGGGTATGCGCAGCTTTTTGCATGCGGAGGCCCACAAGCTCTCTGGCGGAGAAACTCAGCGGGTGGCCATTGCCAGGGCATTGACCTGCTCCCCTAAGGTCATGTTTTTTGACGAGCCCACTTCAAATGTAGATGTGGAAAACCAGATTACTATCGAACGGATCATGACTGAAATCAATACACAAAAAAAGATCTCGGTAATATTCACCACCCATAACCTCACCCAGGCTTCCAGGCTCTCACGTCAGGTGATATTTTTATTTGAGGGGAGGAAGGTCTCCTCCATGTATGAAAATATCTTTAATGCAAAAATCATAGGAGAGGAGGATGGAAAGCAAATATGCCTGATACAGGACCGGGTAAAGATATTCCTAAAAACGGAAAAAGAAGGAAATGTAAGGCTGGCCATCGATCCTCTCGAGATAAGGATACTGACAGGCCAAGATCCTCTTGTTACCAACAATATTTTCAAGGGAAAAGTGATGCAATTAACCGATGAAGGGGAACAGATACGGGCTGTTGCTGAAATTGGGATTCCCCTGAATATCCTTTTGCCCAAAACCGTGTTAAAAGAATCTCCCGTCCATATCGGGGATCATGTCAGAATTTATTGTCCCCTGGAGGCCGTCCAAATCTTTTAGTCATCTCCAAATGAGTTGGTTGATATATGAAGCCATAAGGGCTCAAGGATTTACTAAATAGAACCGCAGAATATCGAACAAGGAATAATGAATATCGAAGTGAAAAAAAACTTCATAATTCGACATTCCTTGATCGATATTTACCCGCCTATTTTTTGTGGCGGGCCGGTTCTATTCAGTGCATCCTCGAAGCTTTGCCCGCCTTCTTTTGGCGAACATAGACCCCTTTCTCCCAAGTGAGTCTCCTCCCGCAGAGCGGGAGGCCTCAGGAAGACCCCTCGAAGGGATCTGAAAATAATACGATTATCAAGATTACTAATCTATTTCAAGGACGCCGCTGTTAAAACGAAAAGAATAGGAACGTCGAACATCCAACGTCCAATTTTGAATAAGGCATGCTAAAATTTTTTATAAAATGGCCGAGCGAAGCGAGTTCATCATTCGATGTTCAATGTTCAATGTTCGATGTTGGACGTTCAAAAAAATGCTTTAATCTGTCGCTAACGATTATTTTTTCTCGCCTGAACGGGTGAACCTTTCCGGGCCACCGCTATAAGCGGTGGATTTAGATCAAACTAAGGATAAGGTCCCATGGTGAAGCGGTAAGGACCACTGTACCATGAGACCCCTGAAGTAATGAGCCGTGCCCAAAGAACCTTGCTTTGAAGCAACACCTCATAAGAGGGCAAGGGTCATCGCCCTAAAGCACCTTAAAATCAGAATCTCGAAATCCGAAATTCGAAACAATATCAAATGACCGAAACCCAAATGACCGAAACTGTACTGTGCGACATTCGGTTTCGAAAATGCAACTTGGTGTGTTTGTTTCTAACATTGGAACATTAGAATTTTTAATTTGTTTCGAATTTCGATATTCGGATTTCGAATTTAAACACATTGTGTCGTCGTTCTTGGCAGAGCTAATTGACTCTGAGCCCGCCCAGTGGGCGGGGTTTTCCTAGTTTGAACAAGGACCTATCTGGGAAGTGGAAAAACCATTTCGGCCGTTTTTTTAATGGTGGGATTCTGTTCGTTATAAACGATTTCCAGTTCCCATGGCCACTTTTTCCCTTTAACCCACTGACCACCCACGAGAGGGGTTTCGGAGTAATTCTTTGCGTTGTATTTGATATGTCCTACGATGGTGTCCATATCGGTCGCCGCGATCGCCGCCCGGATCTTCTCCTTTTTAAGGGTCTGGGCCCTTTTCAAGGCATCCGCGACTATCTCAAACCCAGCGTATTTGAAGCCTATGGGCTGGGTCCAGGCTTTTTTGGTTTCTTTAGTCCAGGCATCGCACAGATCTTTGGCCGTTTCGCCCGTCAATGAGGATTTAAAGGGATGATGCGGACTCCACCAGACCTCCGTGGTCAAACCATTCGGGAGATTGCCCCCAATGGCATTGACGTCAGTGGGGAAGAGGCATGCCTTGGCCACGGTCGCTATCTTTGGAACAAACCCCTGTTGGTGGCATTGTTTCCAGGCTGTGGTCCAATCCGGCGCAATAAGGGTGCCCGTGATAATATCCACCTTCTCCCTTTTGAACTTGCTGATGAAGCTGCTGAAGTCCTTATTGAAGTATGGGAACCTCCCCGGGTCTACGACCTTGTATCCTCTGGCCGACAGCTTTTCCTTGAAAATGGCCGACCATGACGTCCCGTCCGGATCGTTGGGCCAAAATCCACCCACAACCTTGCTCGTTTTCGCGGCATACTTATCCCATATGCCGGCAAAGAGATCAGTCGCACTGGCGACGGTCCAGAAAGCATGAAAAGACCATTTGTAGGGCCCGCCTGTCAACCAGGGCTCAACCGGTGCGTCTAATGAGATACATGGCATCTGGTATCTCTCGCACATCGCGTCCACAGGGTTGACCGTGTCCGGCGTGTGCATGGCGACCATTAAGTCCACTTTATCCTTTAGAATAAGCTTGGCCGCCAACTCTGCCGCCTTCGTGGGGTCGCTTTCTGTGTCTGCCATCTTCAACTTTATGGGAACTTTCTTGCCGTACTCTTTGATAAAGATGCCACCCATACGATTAATGGCGTCAATCGCCTTCTCGTCCGCCCATGGAGAGGCCTCACCGAAACCAGCAAGCGGCCCTGTGGAGGGATTTGGATGACCGATAAGAATGTAATCCCTTTTTGCTGCGAAGGCCTTTCTGGCAAATGAAGGAACAGCCACAGCCGCTCCCAGGCCGGCACCTACAACGCCGGTCTTTTTAATGAAATCTCTCCTTGTTACGCCTTTGTCCTTTTTTACTGTCATGCCACCCTCCTTTTTTTTGAATTACAAAATGATTTAACTCAACTAAACCGCTAAAAAAAACCTTCTTTATTTAAGCCTGCATTTTATCCTGCATGATACGCCTTAATACCCCCTATGCAGATTGCCCAATATAGGGAATTTCCCCACTCAAGTCAACCACGGGTTTATAGCAAGCGCCAATACAGACATCAATATTCAAAATCCGACACAAACGACCTCTTACCCTCCTAATCCTCTTGAATTCGGATGGCGAACCTTCGCCGGATCTTCAAAGCTTTCTCTTGACGCATGGGTGCCCGCTTTTTATATTAGACTTCGTAATATTTTCATACTTATCTTTAAAAGAGCCAAATGGGCTCTATTGAACCGAGATGAGGAGGGCATAAAAATTGGGAGAGATCATTCACACATCACACATTCAGATTGTCCGCGAGGACGGTCCCACTCGAAGGGCCACTATCGAGGGCCTTCCCGGTGAGGTCCGGTATGGGGTCCATGGAGGAATCAAAGACTTTTACAAGGTGGAGCCAGAGGAGGAATTGCCCGCGACCCTGGACCACATGATTGGTGCGGTTGGGGGTTGAATGATGGGAACACTGGCCGGGGCTCTGGCCGGAAAAAAGATTCCCACTCCCAGCGACCGATATCGTGCGGAAGTGGAAGGGGATATCGAGAACGTGAATAATATCTTGAAAATCACCCGAATCCGCGTCAAATATCATCTCAAGGTCCCGAAGGGAAAGACAGAGGCTGCCAAAGAAGCCCTTTCTTCCTACCTGGCACGATGTCCTGCCGCCCAAAGTGTGATAGGCTGCATAGAAATCCTGGATGATGCAATCATCGAAGAGCTGGAAGAGTGAGATTTGGCCTGCATAAGCCTACTCGCTTTTTCACGCAAAGTTGTTGTGTCACGTTTTTTATACAACATGCGCGTTGAAATACTTTGACATGGAAGAGAGTAATACAAATGGTAAAACCTGAAGAGATGTGGCAGTGCCAGACGGTGAACTGTGGTTACATTTACAATCCCGACAAGGGAGACCGAAGGGGCAAGATCCCGAAGGGGACCCTTTTCGAAGACCTGCCGGAGGAATGGCGCTGTCCCGTTTGCGGGGCCAGCAAGAAGGCTTTCAAGCCCTTGGCAGGACCCGGGGCCGTTGCTGACGACATGGGATAAAAAAAGGGGTTAGTGAGGCTCCTCCCGCAGAGCGGAAGGCCTCAGGAAGACCCCTCGAAGGGGTCTGAAAACAATGCGATTATCAAGATTATTAATCTATATTAAGGTCGCTGCCGTTAAAACGAAAAGTCTAGGAACGTCGAACTCGCCAGAGGTTTACCCGCCTTCGGAGGGCGAGCAAGCACTTGTCAGCCCTCCTAAGGCGGATAAACCTCAGGCTGATCCAACGTCCAACTCGCCATAGGCGAGCAAGCGCTTGTCTGCCTGTGGCAGATCGAATTCTGAATAAGGCATGCAAAATTTTTTATAAAAAAGCCGAGCGACACGCGTCGCAAGCGCCTGCGCTGCGCGAGCGAGTTCATCATTCGATGTTCAATGTTCGATGTTGGACGTTCAAAAAACCCATTAATCTGCCGCTAACAAGTTTTTTTTCTCGCCGGAGCGGGTGAACCTTTCCGGGTCCACCGCTAGAAGCGGTGGGTTTAGATCAAACTAATCATTGATCGAGCCGATGAGGCCTTCTTCTCCCAAGCTTTTCATCCGAACGGAGACCAAATTATTTTTCATCAGTCGGGGGGAAGGGAACGCGACCGGCAAGTAGTTGTCACTCAACCCTTTAATCATTTTGTTCTCTTCTGATTGCCAGCCTTCCGTGAGGACGGAAAACGATTTTCCCACACAGGATCGGTAAAAGACTTTCCGTTTTTCATGCCCTAGTCTTCTGAGTCGACCGGCCCGTTCCTTGATGACTTTCCCGTCGACTTGATCGGTGAAATCTGAGGCGGGGGTTCCCTCTCTGGGTGAATAAGGGAATACATGAAGAAAGGAAATGGGCAACTTCTGAATCAGGCTGTAAGTGTTTTGAAAGGACCTGTCATCTTCTCCCGGGAAACCGGCCATGGCATCCACGCCGACGCCTGCAAGGGGCACAGTTTCATGAATCCTCTCGATCAGGCTTGCAAATTCCCGGGATGTGTAGGACCTGTTCATCTTTTTCAGAATACCATCATCACCACTTTGGAGGGGAATATGAAAATGACGGCATAACCAGTCTTCTGAGGCCACCATTTCAATAAGTTCTCGGTCAATCTCATTCGGCTCGATAGAACTCAACCTGATCCTGAATGGAAAGCCCTCTTTGCCGATGAGATGGAGTAGGCCTTTGAGATCCGGAGCATCCTTGAGGTCAACCCCATATTTCCCCAGATGGATCCCTGTCAGGACCACTTCCTTGTAGCCCTCTTCAGAGAGAGACTTCAGCGCCCGAATAACCGAAGCGCCATCGAGACTTCTTAGAGGTCCTCTGGCAAAGGGCACGATACAGTAACTACAAAATGACTGGCATCCATCCTGAACCTTTAAAAATGCCCTCGTTCGGTTTAAAAACCCTTTTATGGGAAGAAACTGGAAAGGCATATCCGATTTGAAATCTTTCGATAGCAGTCTGTTGCTCTCGTCATTAGACCCCAATAAGATGTCCGGCAACCGGTCTTTTACTGTATTCCCGGCGATGAGATCAATTCCCTCTATGCTGGATAGCTCATCGGGGTAGACCTGAGCATAACAGCCGATGGCCGCAGTCAACCCTGATGGATTTTCTCTTTGGGCCTTCCTTATGGCCTGTCTCGACTGGTAAGAGGCCCTCTGGGTGACAATACAGGTATTGATGATAGTGATATCTGTATTCTCACCAGGAGATGTTTCAGAACACCCTGATCCCAGCAGGGACTCTTTGAGGGCAGCCGACTCATACTGGTTCACTTTACAACCGAAGGTTATGATTTTAAATGTTCTTCTTTTCATTCTAAAATCCGAAATCCGATCCACCCAGCCCTGCCGAACGTAGGGAGGAATTTCTATCTACTTAAGTTTTTAAAAGGATGAGTGCAGGATCG
>JAQYVK010000149.1 GCA_030145585.1 Desulfatiglandales bacterium
TAGGGGAAAGGTGCAGGGCAAATCCGGCTTCCTCTTCTGTGAACAACCGCTTCAGGATATTGATCTCCACCCCACTCTCAGTGGCAGGAAATCCTGCAGCCAAGTCATCGAGCCTTTTCCTCAAATTTTCGTATACATCCCCCTTCATCTGGTGACCTCCATATTTAAAACACGTTGAGGCTGTCGGAAAACGCCCATCTGCCGTTCGACAGGCTCACGGCCCTGAGTAACATCGAAGGGCTGCGTTACCCTCATCCCTCGTCACTGCGGCGTACGCGAAGCGGCACAAGGTACAAGGTGTAAGGTGTAAGGTATAAAAAACAACAAAATCCTATATCCCGTGAACCCTACACCCTATACCGTGCACCTTTTTTTTATTACGCCTCACTCCTCGGGATTTCGTCCCGCAGGTCTCTGCGGGATGGACATTTTCCGTCAGCCTCTCAGAAACCGGTTTTTCGACAGTCTCGTTAGCATTCTGCAGTGCCCCATAATAACCAATCCGGTGTCAAAAGAAAAGATCAATCACGAAAGCATCCGCCGTCGCTTACCCGCCAGGACGGGACAGCTAAGGCGGGACAGGCGAAAGATGGAAAATACGAAGAATTATTAACCACTCATCTACACTTATTGACACTAAATACTAAGAATAGGAGACAGAATTCAATGGGATTGTTTAACATTCCCGCGTAGCGGGAGTTCAATCCTGCCTTGCAGGATTGAACATTGGGAGTAGGCTGGCCTTCTCCCTATATGCTAAACAATCTTTCCTTCATCTTGGCGCGCAATAGCCTTCAGGCGACGACGGCGGCGGTTTGCTGTTACTTATATCTGGAGGATCCCTGGCCCAGACCGAAAAAAACATTGCGCTCATTTCAAGATTTCGGTTCTAAAATACTGTAGGGTCCTCAAGCAATTTCCAATCAAGTCGCACCAGGGCGGGCCTGTAATCTGCGTCCAAAAAGCTTTTTCCCTTCTTACCCGCCGTCATTTTGGCGGGATGTGAGATGAACCACGAAACCTGTTTCAAGTCTTCCACGGCCTTATCCTGTCACCCTTTTTGACATAAGAATGTGAGATTTTGTGAGATTTTTGCTTTTCACAGGATTATAATATAAAATCTCAAAGAACTAATCGGGTTTATATTTAGGAGCAGATGTGGAAACTGCAGACCTCTTTTGCCATGATTTAACCTCAACACCCCAGCCGGGAATCGGCAAGATCTTAGTCACCGGCGCTACTGGTTATATCGGGGGGCGTTTGGTTCCTGAACTCTTGGCGAGGGGATATAAAGTCAGGGTTCTGGTACGATCGCCCTCCCCGGAATACGAAGAGCGTTGGCCTGGGGCAGAGATTGTCATCGCTGATGCCCTCCAACAAGATACGCTTAAAAAGGCTCTTCATGAAATTCATATTGCATATTATTTGATTCACTCCTTGTATCTCGGTCCTCAAGAATTTACTGCCGCCGACATAAAGGCCGCCGCAAACTTCAGAATGGCCGCGGAAAAGAAGGGGGTCAAACGAATCATCTATCTTGGCGGCCTTGGTGACATCAACAGCCCGTTGTCAAAACATTTGCGGAGTCGAATGGAAGTGGCACAGGAACTGGATAGCGGGAAAGTCCTGGTGACCATCCTTCGAGCGGCCATAATCATTGGTTCCGGAAGCGCCTCTTTTGAGATCATCCAACACCTGGCAAGACAACTTCACGTTATATTATCGCCAGGTTGGGAGCGCCATAAATGCCAACCCATCGGTATTCGTGATGTAATTAAATATCTCGTAGGCGTTTTAGAAATCCCTGAAACATCGGGCAAGAGCTTTGATATTGGAGGTGGAGATATTCTTACCTATAAGGAGCTGATAGAGGTTATGGCCAGGTTTCTTCATAAGAGAATATTTTTTATTCCCTTCCCTTTTTCACACATCGGATTTTATGCTTATTATGCAAGTTTGATTACGCCGGTACCTCTTCCATTAGTACAATGTCTGTTTGAAGGTTTAAAAAATGACGCGATTTGTCAGGATGATTCAATAAAAGATTTTCTGCCCTTTGACCCGCTTGATTATGAAGAATCAATAAAGAGGGCAACTGACAGGGAAACACAGGACAGGGTTTATACGCGGTGGTCAGATGCTTATCCTCCGGCCCACCATATGGCGTTAAGACTTCACGAACTGAAAAGCCTGCCCAAATATACGGCCTCTCACTCATTGATCACCGAAAAGCGCCCCTCTTCTATTTTCAAATCCATCTGCAATATCGGTGGCAAAGAAGGCTGGTTCCGTAATAATTGGATGTGGCGACTGAGAGGCATGGTCGATCGCATATTACTCGGTGTTGGAACCTCCCGGGGGAGAAGAAGTCATTCGACATTGAAAACCCACGATGTGTTGGATTTTTGGAGGGTCGAGGACATTCAGCGAGATAAAAGGCTTCTTTTGCGTGCCGAGATGAAACTACCCGGTGAGGCATGGTTGGAGTTCAATCTAAAACCAGTGGGCAAAAGAAACAGGCTCTCAGTGATCGCTTACTATGACACCAATAAACTTTTCGGGGACATATATTGGTTTATCTTTAAACCATTTCACAATGTCATTTTCACTGACCTTATAAGGCAAATTGAGAAACGAAGCTAGAATCTGGAATCCAGTCTAAAGAAAGGAATAACGATGGCTGAAATAGAAATTTTACATCGGGACCTGTTCGATCCTCGAGCCGTGGACCCTGAAACAGACAAATTTAACAAAAGACTCGAAGAGATTATTGCCTCGATGCCCATTCGCCATAATAGTACGCCTCAGGAGATTCGGGAGGAAATGGAATCTGGGAAAAGCTTGATGGGACCTATCAGGCGCCTCGATGAGGCCCAAGATCGGGTTGTCGCCGGGCAGGATCATGATGTCCCCATTCGGGTTTTCGTTCCAAATGAGGTCCATGGGGTGTATCTGCACATCCATGGAGGAGGGTTTACACTTTGCCACCCGGACCACTTTGATGAGGCCCTTGCCGAGACTTCGAAAGAGTCAAAGGTCGCGGTCGTCAGTGTTGATTACAGGCTTGCCCCTGAGGATCCTTACCCCGCGGCCGCTGACGATTGTGAGACTGTGGCTGCCTGGTTGATCCAAAATGCCAAAGAGGAATTTGGGTCTGAGAAGTTCATCATCGGCGGCGAATCTGCCGGAGCGAACCTTTCGGTTGTCACACTCCTCAGGATGCGTGACCGTCATAATTTCACCGGTTTCCTGGGAGCCAACCTTGCCTATGGGTGTTTTGATATCTCGATGACGCCGAGCCAACGCAATTGGGGAGAGAGAAATCTCATCATTTCAACCCCGATGATCCAATGGTTTAATGACCATTACGTCCCCCAAATCGAGAAACGGGATGACCCGGATGTCTCCCCCATCTATGCTGAATTGTCCAATATGCCCCCTGCCCTGTTCACCGTCGGGACCCTCGATCCCCTACTGGATGATACACTCTTCATGCACCTACGCTGGCTGGCTGCAGGAAATCATGCAGATTTAGCCGTTTATCCTGGGGGGACACACATCTTCAACTCATTCCCCATAAAAATCGCCCGAGATGCCAATGAAAAGATGTATGGGTTTATGAAAAGCAGGCTGAAGGCTGTAGGCTGAAGGCTG
>JAQYVK010000150.1 GCA_030145585.1 Desulfatiglandales bacterium
AAAACAAATACTCAAGCATAATGTAAGAACCCTATTTTTTTTCATTTTTCCCCCCTTTTATGAAAATTGTGTTTGAGTGAGTGAAGAAACCGATCTGACATCTTTTGATACATTGCGGTGAGTATCACCCCCTTTCTAATCCTGCCCCTTTTCCGATGGCTGCGGTACCGCATAGGAAATTTTCTTATTTTTGAATAACAAGCAGCCGTGTCTGATCATTTAACTACACCTACCAATACTTCGGCTCAGGCTCGTCCTGTTTATCGGGATGTAAGGTTGTTTTTGAATTGTGTTGGGACAAACCTGTTTCGTTATATCCAAGGAGAGGTGACAGGCCTTCCTCTCTGAGGAGATACGTATATTGCTTCAGTCGGGCAATTTAACTCACAATTGTAGCATGCGACGCAGTCCTTGGGATATTTCGCATAAGCTTTGGTCTTTTCCTCATCAAATCGAATAACATCCATCGGACAACAATCAAGGCAGATTTTACAGCCATTGCAAAGTTCAGGACTAATGTTTTCTACTGGCATAGCTCATCACCTCCTGTATCTTAATGGGTATCTCTTTTCATCGGGCATCGATGTATCTCCCGTGGATTCCTTCGGTACAGGCTCAGCCCTTAGTTTAGGCTTCCCGGCATCATCCCTTACCATGATCCACTTTAGCCAGTTCTCATCATCCCGATACGGGTAGTCCTCCCGGTAAAAGGAGCCTCGGCTCTCGGTCCTGAAAAGAGCGGATCTAAAAACCACTTCAGCCCCGAGAAGCATGTTTCGAACCTCATGGGCATTCCTCAAGTCATGTGGGTCCTTAGCGGTTATCTTTGGCAGGAAATGTTCTTTGAAGAATTCGATCATAGTTAATGCGGCTTGCAGGCGCTTCTCGTGCATAATGATGCGCACTTCATAGGGAAATATTGTCTGCTGAATCCTGGTTAAAACATGTTCGGATTTGAATCCGCCTTTGCGCTCAAGCGGTGCGAAAACACTCTCCTTGCACTTATCGAGCTCGGATTTTTTTAGCTCAGTTTTATTTGTCTTCAATGCAAATTGAGCGGCGTTTTGTCCGGCCCGGGATCCTGTAACCGCAGCCCCAGCCATGCCGCTCCCCAATGCAGCGTAGGTAGGGCCAGTAAAATTGGAACCCGAAGCATCACCCGCGGCATAAATCCCGGGGACGGTCGTCTCACACATAGTGTTGATGCGCAAGCCTCCCGTGAAAAAGGTTCCTTTATATGCTAAGAATTGTTCAAATCTATCTTTAAAAATATCTAGGCCCGCGCGATCGAGCATGGTTATCCAGGGCCCTTCGGCAGTTTTGTCAAATTCCTCAAGTTTATCCTTGAATAATTCCCGGTCCAGGCCATAAGGTTCATGGAAGAGGGGTCCACGCCCGGCATGAAATTCCTGGGCCCAATAAATCATTGTCGAAATTTCAGGAGTTCCTCCCAGAAATTCCTCTCCCATGGCATTCGTCACCCGGTCTCCAGTCTGCCCTATTTCGGACACGGGTCCGTCGATGACGACAGTGTCACAATCTTTCACTATATAAAAAGTCTCTCCGAATTCCATACTTGTCAGTTCCGCGCCGGCTCGATAGGCCGTCATTATTCCATCACCGGTATTGAATTGTGTGCCGTATTGAAGACCTTTAAACCCCAACCCGCCAGATGCCACCACAATAGCTTTGGCGTTTATCAGATAATAATCTCCATTTACCGTATTAAACCCCACGGCGCCTGTGATTTTTCCATCCTGCTGCGTAAAGTCCGTAATCATGACCCTGTCTATAAGGTTAGCCCCACTGTCGATGACAGCCTTCCTGGCTATGAGCATCTTCTCTTTTGTACCAAATTTCGAGATAAGATTTGTGAAGCGATATTTGGTCTTCCTGCATAGAATCCGCTTCGGTTCTTCTTCCGGATCGGGGAAGCCAACCGTGTCGTCCTGCTTGTAAAAGGGTACCCCCCACGATATAAGGTCCTGGTATCTATCATATGATTCCTTTAAAAGGATCTCATCCCAGTGCCGATCAGCAACGTGCTCTCCAATTCTTGAAAACTGATCCAGCCAGGCTTTGGTATCATCGCCCCAATCTTTCCTGAAGACCATGAAGTCAGCCGCAAAATTACTGCAACCGGTTCTACCGACAAAATTCTTTTCCACTAGCATAACGTCAGCACCCAGTTCCCTCGCTTTAACAGCTGCGAAACATCCCGCGAGTCCACCACCCATTACCAAGACATCGGTTTCGAATATTTTGTCGGGCATACTATTGTCTCCTTTTTTGATAAAGTATGATGGGGGCTTTGTCCCCTGGGATATCTATAGAGAAACCTTGCATTTTCTTTCTATCATTCCAGTGGAGTGGTTCGGCCGCTGATGTTGTCTTTAGTGATATCTTCAACAATGGCTGTTCACGACTGTTTAAATAGTTTAGTGAGGATGGTTAGCTTATTTGGTGAGATCTTGAAACAATCGATTAATGGATAGATTCGTCTCCCAATGAGACTATAGGGCTGAAAGAATAGAGAATTTCAATTGAAGGTTTTTTTAATATTTTAACTACAAGGACTCCTTTAGGACACAGAAATAAATTACATCAGGTGAACATTATCTTTCAGTTCTAAAAAATGTCCTCTTTCTCAAGCAGGTCAACAATTTGCCTCTCATGGTTTTGAATATGCTTTCGAAATAACATTTCCAGTTTATCGGCATTTTTTTCAGTAGTAGCCTCAAGGATTTTTCGATGTTCTGCAGCAAACGCTTTGAACTTATCAGGGAAACGTCGAGGTACCGAATGAAATCTCTGAATTCTTTCGTGTGTGTTTTGGAGCATTTCCAAAAGCCGTTCATTATTGGAGGCTTGCCAGAAGATGGAATGAAAGCGATTGTTCTCTTTTGAGTACTCAGAGTAGTCATTCACTTGAGCATATTTTTCCATGTGAGCTATTCGCATTTCCATTTCCTCATAATTCTCTTCGGTTAGATTCAACAAAGCATCTCGGGCCGCTAAACCTTCAAGGACACTCTGAATACAATAGAGATTCTGAACCTCTTTTTTATCCATCTTTGTCACACGGATCATCGTATGCGGAATCATTTCGATAAATCCTATACCTACCAGGTATTGTACCGCCTCCCTAATGGGAGTCTTACTCACAGAGTATTTCGTGGCAAGTTCAGCTTCTTTCAGCCTTTCTCCTGATTTGTAACGTCCGCTAATGATGTCCTCTTTGATATCCTCTGCAATAACCTTTGAAAATTTCTTTAAGGGAATCAAGCTATTTTTATCACCGACAAATTTTCCGGCCAGATCCATTTCTTTCTCAAGCTCCGTTAATCATGAATTACAGGTTTCGAAGAAAATTTTCTCCCTTTCAACTAGCATTATGATATATCTTATATGTTATAAGATATAAGATCTTGTCAAGCATAAAAAGAAAAACCACCCAAAAATATTATACTTGAATCATTATTCACTATTTTGCGTTAATTTACCTTAATTTTTATTATTAAGTTGCGGATTTCAGCACAGCTGAATAAAGTTGCTGAAAAGGATGTAGGCCCGAGATCCCGCCCATCTGTTGACCTGATTCCAAATGGTTACCCGGAAAGGCTTATGATCAAGTAGGCAAGATGCAATTAACCCAGATCTGCATACGATTAAATCTCCAACGCTTTTTCCATGGAATTTTTTTGATATAATTTTGAGGGACTTCAAGATCGTACAGGATATGGGCCCATATGGGCGAATTCGAATTACAAATGCCCCATAAAAGAAACTCTCTTTCGGGTGACGACTATAGAAAGGATTATTCGACCATGAGTCTTTTTACAGTAGATGAGACAAAGTGCAAACATGACGGTATATGCGCGGATATATGTCCGCGCGGACTTATTGAAATGAAGGATGATGATTCGCTTCCCGTGCCGACTTCTGTCGCCGAGGAAATGTGCAGCAGGTGCGGTCATTGCGTGGCTGTTTGCCCGCATGGAGCCCTATCCCATACTGCCATGACACCGGGGCAGTGTCCTCCTGTGAGGCGTGAATGGCTGCTCGACCAGGAGAGAGTCGAGCATTTTTTACGTTCGCGGCGTTCCATCAGGAATTACAAAAATAAAAAGGTGGACCGTGATTTGCTGACAAAACTCATTGATATTGCGCGTTTTGGCCCGACAGGGGGAAATTCCCAGCCGGTACAGTGGCGGGTGATCTACGATACAGAGGAAGTTCAGCGGCTTTCCGAAATGATATTTGCCTGGTTGTCTCAGTGCATGAATGATCCGGAACAGGAAAACCTGATAAAAAAATTCAGTCATACCGTTGCTGCCTGGGAGCGTGGGGAGGACAGGATAAGTCGGGGTGCGCCGCACCTCATTGTGACCCATGCACCCAAGGATTCTCCCGGTGCGCTTTCGGCCTGTACCATCGCTTTGACATACCTCGAGCTGGCATCCCCCTCTCTTGGGTTGGGCGCGTGTTGGTCGGGGTTCCTTCACGAAGCATCTAAGGTTTGGGCTCCCTTACAAAAGGCACTGAGCCTCCCTGAAGAACATGAATGTTTCGGTGCCATGATGATTGGCTACCCTAAATATGCCTACCAACGTTTACCACTACGCGATGAACCTATGATCTCCTGGCAGTAAGTGGGGAAATGGTTATATTTTTTATTCTTTCTTGATAGCATCCATTATTTTGATGGCTTGTGATAATGCATAGGACACCCTATTTCTTTGTCTCATCAGTCCCGTCTTGAGGAACCGCGCTTCATCGCCACCTTGGTCCATGGCCGCCAATTTTCTGACTGGTTGCAGCCCCGGAATGGGAGGTATTCGTATGGCCGGATCTTGTTCAAACCTGCTTGACTCTGTGCAAAACACCGGTTGCAGGGTATGCATGATCTCCATGAGTCTTTCATCAACCTTTGCAAGCAAGGCTTTGTATGGTTTTTTCTCTTCATTATTCTTAGTGGCATACTGCGTCATCAATCTATTCAGTCGTGCTTCCAACGCCTCTGCACTTTGCTTCATTTCATCGCACTTCTTTAATAAGGAGGACAAATCAAACGTTCCGTTAGCGATCTCATGTAGCTCCTCTAAAACTCCCCGGAAGTCGTCGGGAACGGAGGTGAAATTGAAAGGCAAAATTTCCGCGTTGCACAGCCTCGTGATCGTTGACATGTTTACCATCAATTGAAGGTGTAAGAGGTCTTTATCCCCCTTGTCGATGGTGTCTTGAAGTGTGTGCCACCACCATCCTCCGCCGCCTCCGCCGGTTGTTTTCCCCTTCAAAGGGCTACCATCCGGAATAGCGGTATGGAGTTCGATTCTTGAAATGCCGATTCCAGTAAAGGATTGGTCACCGGCCCTGAATATACCGGTGGATGCTTTTGTTTGAACGGGACTATTGATAAATGTATCGGCTAACTCTTCCATATTATTTTCATTGAATTGTTTTAATTCTGAAGTACAGGCGGTTTGAAGTATGGTCGCCCCGATCACACCGGGAGAATCTATGTTCATTTCTGCAAAGCAGTTTTTATTCAAATCTTCCCAGAATTGATCGGCAAACCACGTTGATCCGGAGTACCTGCCCTGTGAGTGGCCTGGCCACCATGCTATCTTTACACCCTTTTTGAGGTGATCCCGATATTTCCAGAATATTTTTGCCATCTCAATGAAGTGAACATTCCCACCCACATTGTCCGTCATCCCATCGCCCCAGGAGCAGAAATGCCCGTGTACGAGGAAATATTTTTCTGGGTACTCACGCCCCTCGATTTGGACAACGGGAAGATAGACCTTTTTCCATCCTTTCCATATGTCGACTGAGAGCTTGATACGAACCTGATTGCTACGGCACAACTCACGCAATCGTTTTCCGTCTTCGTTTGTAATGGAGACGATAGGTATTTTTGGGATTCTTATAGAGGATTCCTTTGTCGGCGTTCCCCATACTGTGGTAACGACCATGTCGTGGATAACCGGGTCACCACTGATCGCAATCTGACCTACGGCACCTTTCTGCTGTGCGATGTAAAGCCTTTCGGGTGTCCAGAGGGCGGCAAAATCAACGAGGACTATCTTTCCTTCCACATTTTTTCCCTCATAGTCTTTAAGATCACCGGGCCCCACATCTACGAGCTCCCGTTCCATGAGTGGCGCCGAGCCTGACATAGCATGACTCTGACAATTCACGATGAGACTAGAGGGCGCAACGACCTCCAATGTCGCATCTCTTGATCGATCATGAGACGGATAGCTCAGATAGGAATCGAATTCGTATACCTCAATCGGAACATTGTATTCCCGGACCGATTCTACAAAATAGTCGACAGCCTGTTTTGATTCAGGAGTTCCGGAGAATTTCTCACCAATACCGCAGAGGTATTCCACGTGTTTCCACAGTTTGTCTTTATCGATCTCAGCCCTGATATCCTTTTCAAGCTGTAATTGCTTTTTGTTTGGTTTTAAGTACATTTTGAATCCTTTCCTCAGAGGCTGATATAAATATAACGTGTTAGAAAATAAATACGGGTGAACCTTTGGAAGGATTTCGAACCCACTAATGGGTTCTTTTTAAATGGAATCACTACTTTACGATCATCTTTGCTATCATACGTTGTTTTATTTACAAATGATGTTCCCTATTATTGAGACCAGAGAGACGCGAAATGCCGTGCTGTTTCACAGTGCATTTCAATCCCTGTTTCCAATGCGTCATCATTGAAATCGAATTTTGGGTTGTGATTAAAAGGGTACTCTTGTTCATCCGGCGGTCTCGTGGCAAGAAACCAGAAGGTCCCTGGAACTTGTTGCGTATAATAAGCAAAATCTTCACCCCCCAGCATAGGAGGGTAGTTTTTTTTGAGTGCTGCTGTTTTTCCCGTTAGCCTCACCACTTCATTTAAAATCCCATTGGTTTTTTCGTGGTTGATAAGGGCCGGATAGACTTCCTTGGTAGTCACATCGACCTCTGCACCGAAGGCCCGGGCCACATGCTTTGCCTGATTCTCGATGTCTTTCATGGTCTTTTGGAGCAATTCGTTTTTAAGGGCCCTTATTGAACCTTCCATGGAGGCTCTTTCCGGGATGATATTGAGGGCGGTGCCGGCTTGAAACTTTGTGATGGTCACCACGACACTATCAAGGGGATCGGTCATCCTCGATACGATGGACTGAAAGGCATTTCCAATCTGTATACCGATATAAATGGGATCGATACATGCCTGGGGAAAGGCTGCGTGCCCCCCCTTCCCTATTATATTCACCTCAAATGTCCCACAGGCCGCCATCGCCGGCCCATTACACACGGCTATGTTGCCCAGTTCCAAATCCGGACCGGGGTAGCAGTGAAGACCATAGATTGCATCGACCTTGGGATCTTCCAACGCCCCTTCCCGGCACATGCGGAGACCGCCGGCGCCACCTTCTTCCGCGGGTTGGAAGACAAATTTAACGGGGCCTTCCAATTCATCCTGAACCCTGCCCAGAACGAGTGCTGCACCGACCAGGCTTGCCGTATGCCCGTCATGCCCGCAGGCGTGCATGAGTCCGGGCCTTTGAGAGGCATAGGGTTTTTGGGTTTCCTCTTGAAGGGACAGACAGTCCATATCTGCACGAAAGGCAACGCAGGGGCCCTTTTTTTCAGCCCCCAAAGTAGCAACAATACCGGTTTCGGCCACTTCTTTCCGGATGTTGATCGCGGGAATGTCTTCGAGCCGTTCAAGAATTTTTCGGGATGTCTCTATTTCCTTATATCCTCGCTCCGGATAGCTATGAATATCCTGTCGAAGTGCGATAACGTCAGGAAGGATATCCTGAATCATCGGTTTGATATCTATCATCTTCCGTACCTCTCTGTCTGGAATTAACTATGGGTAATATTATTTGAAAACTGAATCCGATGAGGCAGATTGTGGCATGCTATCGTTTTACATATGG
>JAQYVK010000151.1 GCA_030145585.1 Desulfatiglandales bacterium
AGCAACCGATCGTATTTTGCCGGTATGTCGGAACTGGCAGAAACCATTCAGGCCTACGGGGCAAAGGCATTCATTCAAATTTCTCCCGGTTTCGGTCGTCAGGGTTCCAGTAAGTTATCCGGTCAGGATCCTCCGGCGCCCTCTGCTATTCCATGCGACGTCTGCCATGATTTCGATCAAAGGATTATGCCCTTTGGATGGGAGAGCAGGGCCGCGCAAACTCAGGGAAAAGTGGCAAAAACCCCAAGAGAGTTAACGCTCGATGAGATTGAGTGGATGGAAAACCAGTATCCGGATGCCGTCGCGGGCGCAAGAATATGCGGCTATGATGCCGTCGAACTGCACAGCCCCCATGGATATCTGATCCATCAGTTTTTATCTCCCCGCTCCAATCAACGGACGGATAAATATGGGGGTAGCCTGGAGAACCGCATGCGTTTCTTGAGAAATCTGTTCGTGAACGCCAGAAAAAGAGTCGGGCCGGATTTTCCCTTGGGCATTCGTCTCAGCGGTGACGAACAGATGGAGAAGGGACTTCATCCTGAGGAGGTGGCCATCATCGCGGAGAAGATGGAAAACGAGGGGATCGACTGGCTGCATGTGTCTTCCGGTTCTTATGAGGCAAGAGAGCACTTTTTCCCACAGCATCCGGATACCATGGTCAAGCATGGAGAAGATTTCAAGAGTGTGGTGAAGGTCCCAGTCCTGGTACCGTCCGTTCATGACCCCATCTTGGCCGAGCAGATTGTCAAGGAAGGCAAGGCAGACATTGTTACCTTGGGCAGACAGCTCATTGCAGATCCTGACTGGCCCATGAAGGTGGAGGAAGGGAGGTTGGATGACATAACGTTGTGTGTCAAATGTAACGTCTGCCTGGGACGATTCAACCGGGGTCTTCAGATCCGCTGCCCAGTCAATCCCAACTCAGGCCGCGAGAGATATATCCCGCGATACCAAAGGCCTCCTATCCCTGCAAAAAAGCCGCCTTGTGAAACGGGCTGCCCTGCCGGAATCGATATCCAAAATTATGTGCTGATGGCTTCGAGGGGAAGATTTGAGGAAGCCCTGACAAAGATCAGGAAGAGCACCCCTCTTTACGGGATACTGGGTCGTGTGTGTCAACGGCCATGTGAGTTGGTGTGTAATCGGAGCAAGCTCGATGAACCGGTCGCTATCAATGATCTCAAGCGGTTCGTGGCCGATTATGAGCTACAAAACGGCGGCCGGGATGTTGACCCTGCAATAAGGACCAAAAAAGAGAATGTGGCCATTATCGGTTCAGGGCCGAGCGGATTGTCCGCGGCCTACGATCTGGTTAAAATGGGTTATGGCGCTACAGTCTTTGAGGCCCTCTCTGTGGCGGGGGGATGGATGGCACTGGGCATCCCCGAATACAGATTGCCGAGGGACATTCTCGCTACGGAACTGGAGGTCATCGAGAAGACAGGTGTTGAGATCAAACTCAATAGCCCTGTAGGTCGAGACGGATTGACCCTGGAAGATCTCCGGGAACAGGGCTACAAGGCCATATATATTGCTGTGGGAGCACATAAGGGCACAAAGCTGGAAATACCGAATGAAAATGTTGAGGGTGTGGTTGACGGTGCTTCCTGGCTGAAAGAAATGAGCCTGGGCCGTGATGTCAAAATAGGGAAAAAGGTCGTCGTTATCGGGGGTGGCAATGTGGCCATCGATTCGGCACGGGCGGCCTTGAGGCTCGGTGCCCAGGATGTGACCATCGCATACCGGAGGACAAGCGAAGAGATGCCGGCCATCAAGGATGAGATCGATGAAGCCCAGAAAGAAGGGATCGAGATCCATTTCCTGACCAGCCCCTGTAAGATCATGTGTGATGAAAGTGGTCAGTGCTCCGGTGTGGAATGCTTTGAGATGGAACTGGGCGAAGCAGATGCCAGCGGCCGAAAGTCACCTCTATATGTGGCCGGATCGGAGTTTAATATCGAGGCGGACATGATCATATCCGCCGTAGGACAAACCCCTGACTTGAGCTTTATGCCGGAAGAGGGCATGCTTCAGATATGGCAGGGCGGTAGGGTCGTGGCCGAAAAGAACAGTATGGCAACGAATATCCCGGGGGTTTTTGCCGGCGGTGATGCTGTGACCGGCCCGGCTTCAATCATAGAAGCCATTGCGGCCGGGAAAAAGGCAGCCGTGGGTATTGACTGCTATCTTGCCGGTAAGCCCTATCCTGTTGAAGTACCGGCACCGCGCATTGCTGAGATGGATGATTCGGTGATGAAATTCCATCTGAGGGAGGTAGAAAAGGAGGAACGTGCCTTGATGCCGATGCTTGATATTGAAGCGCGGAAGGATTCCTTTCAAGAGGTGCATCTTGGTTTAGAAGAAAAGGAGGCGGTGAGGGAAGCAAGGCGATGTCTAACTTGCCGAATCAGTGCCATGAGATATTGATATAAAGACAATGGCGCGGGGAAGGGGAAGTTTTAATTACCAATGAGGCAATAAGTCATTAGACGTGATCTGGCGCAGCTTAAAAAATATTTTTCACCACGGAGACACCGAGGGCACAGAGGTTCTGTTTTTTTGCTGGATCGGCCTCCGGCTCGGAAAGCCTACGCCTCGGAGAGGAGACGACGATCCAGCAAAAGACCGCAGCCCTGCGGGCATGCAACAAAATAGATTCAGTCACTATATATTTACAGGCATATAGACAGTAATAAGTTCCCCACGCAACTGCCTCGAAGAGGCCAGGTGCTTTTCTCCGGGCGTCGTCTCCCGCCCGACGAAAAATAAACTTTCTCTGTGAACCCTGTGCCTCGAGCGACCATGGCCCTGAGCGGCCGGTTGTATTGGCTAATTCTCACAACCGGCACGAATGGGAGCGGGTAGTGAATATACTAAAACCCATTATCATAAATGTAATCTGTGTCTAAATAAAAATAAACTTATTAGTAATAATTTAGAAAGGAGATTTATCAATGAGCGAAATGGAGAAAAAAAGAGTGAGCCATGACCTGGGCGAGGCCAATTACAATACGATCCT
>JAQYVK010000152.1 GCA_030145585.1 Desulfatiglandales bacterium
TCTGTCTCGTGTAAAGCGTTTAAAAAGGTCCTTTTTGAGTTATCTCTGATGAAGGGAAAACCAGCAATGCCGACGGAATATCCATCCAGAACCAAGGACAGGGATTTTGGTCGGTCAAACACGAAGATTCTCGATGACCCATGGAACAGGTCAAACGGGAACTGAGACCGCTCATGGTTCCCCGGGATAATCAAAACAGGTATCCCTGCATGCGCCAGATCAAAAGTAGGCTGAATAAGAGAATCGAGAGTTTCCCTCGGAATGTAATACTTGTTAAAGAGATCACCACTATGAATAAAGAGATCGACCTCATCATTCAAAGCGTGCTGCACAACGGCCAAAAAATTTTTAATAATGGATTCGGCCCGGCGTTTGCGGCCTCGAGGGTGACATTGAAAAAGCTTGGTAATCTCATATCCGAGATGGGTATCCGCCGTGTGGACGAACTTCAAAGGGACCTCCAAAAACCTATTAAACGCCTTCTATTTCCCTATTCCTTTGTCAGAATTGGGATTTTTTCAATCACTCGACCCCTCGACCCCTTGAATCCTTTTAGCTTTACGATTCAAACCGGAGGCGGAGATAGCGCTATTTATTGGAAGGCTTCTTTATAATTGGTTGGAATGTAAGGTTGCCAGGAAGGGCGCGGCTTATCAGCAAAAGAGTTCCAAGAATGCTGGTTTTAGGGCCACCATATCAAAAATACTTCTCGCCCTTTATTCACTAAATCTGTGGACCGACGATTGGAATCCATAAGAAAACGGATCGATAAACATTTCAACTGGTTAAAGTTCTTATTGCCTTGTTACTTTTCCCCATAACCGCCCATAACTTCGGTTTTCTCTCGCCTCCGTTCAAAGTGACCTCGCCCAACATCTGGACGGTATAAAGGGAATTTTTATGCTAGGAAGATAATCAGCATGCCAGTTGTCTATATTTATGGTTCTCTCCCAATTAGTTGGGAGAGAGGGTTCCAGGGTTCGGGGGTTCAAGGATTCAAGTGGCTGTTTTTGATGATTTCATCAGTGCTTTTTGCAGTTTTCCAATCGCTTGAGGCTTAGCTTTCTTCACATGAAAATGGAATTTCAAATGGAACTCGCAGCTTAAAAGAAGAGTGTATCTGCATTTCAAGTTCGTGGTTCTATCGAGAACTCTATCCGTACACTTGACCCCTCGAATCTTGCCCGCCGTCTCTTTGGCGGGCCGAATCCTTGAGCCCTTTGGACAGCGATTTCACCTGATTCTATAACTACTTGAGCCCTTATGGCTTTATATATCAATCAACTCTTTCGGAGAGGATCCATATTTATGAGGATGAGGGCACAAAAAAAAGATAGAAAAATGAAAAAAAAGTGTTGACACGATTCCTACATCGTGGTACCTATACTTATCTGCATGATGAGAGTTGCTGAACCGGTTAGCCACCCCATGTTGTTCAGGGCTCTCATATCTTAAAAACCCCCTTTGGCCCCCCTGCAGCCCAAAGGGGGTTTTCTTTTTATATCAACGAGGATCAAGAAAGAGCATAAATAGACGCAGTTTTTGCTCTTTAAATGTAAGTAGGCAAAAGGTGTTTAAGGCCCAACTCTATGGAATCGTGGCTATTTTTGGATTGACTTTAAAGTTTTTTTAATGTAAAAAATTCATAGCGTTAAATGGTTGAACCAGGTTCGGATTGTCTGGATAAAGATAGGATAATCGATCATGATCAAAGTCTATATGAAGGACGAGACATCTGAAGGTCAGTCTTTCGACATTCACAAAGATATCATTTATGTCGGGCGATTACCGGATAATGACGTTCAAATCATAGACAGATCTGTATCCAGAAAACATTTAAAGATTATGAAACGAGGCGATAAATATTTTATCGCAGATCTAAAGAGCAAAAACGGTACATTCGTCCATGGCGATCAGGTAATCCCCGGTACCGAGTTAGAGATTGAAGAAGGAATCCCCATCCTGGTCGGCATGAGTGTGGTCTGCCTGGGAAAGGCCTGTTTGGCGAATGTTATGCCTTTTCTGGATTCCCTAAGTGAAGATGCTGAACTCTTCATCCAGGATAGACCCATGACCTCTGAGAAAAATATGGAGTTAATCAACAGGGTATCCCGTCTCCTGATGCAATCAGCAGATATTAGTGATGTCTTGACGAAGATCCTGGATAGTGTTTTGGAGGTCCTTACAAGAATCGACAGGGGCGTCATCATTTTAATGGATGATAAAACGGGAAAAATTTTAGATGTTATCATCAGGTCCAAAAAAGGCAGCAATAAAACCGTGAGATTATACAGCCGAACTATCGTGAAGCGAGTGCTGATGGAAAGAAAGGCGATAATGATGCGGGATACCCGTGATGAGACGAAAGTAGACCCATCATCCAGCATGAAGTTGATGAATGTTCAGTCGGTCATGTGCGTGCCATTGGTCAGTAAATCTAGGATCAGGGGTGTGATTTATGTAGACTCTGTCAGCGCACCCCATGGATTTCGAACTGAGGACCTTTCCCTCCTAACTGCTTTGAGTAGCCCCGCCGCGATTGCCATAGAGAATGCGGCACTACATTCAGATTTTTTAGAAAATCAATGACAGGCGAAGTGAGATAGGGGCGTTACACAAAGACCGGTTTTCTCTTTTCCAAGAAGGCCTTGATACCTTCACGCCCATTGGGCTGATCCGCGCACCATGACAAGTGTTGTCGCTCTTTTTCCAATTGGGACTCAAAGGTGGTGTTAAGGGCATTGGTGATCAATTCTTTTGAGGCCGCAAAAGAGGCAAGGGGGCCCTTCATAATTCTATCCGCTAACATAAGTGCTCTCTCCATTGACTTACCATCCTCAACGACTTCAGTGACGAGCCCCCAGCCCAGGGCTTGTTCGGCGGAAATAGGACGATCGAAGGCGGCAATTTCGAGGGCCCTGGCCATTCCTATCAGCCTTGGTAGGGTAAATGTCCCCCCACCGTCAATACTCAATCCATTGGTCGTATAGGCCTGCCTTAAAAGAGCAGAAGACTCCATGACCCTGAAATCGCACGCAAGTGAAAGGGAAAAGCCGCCTCCGGCTGCCAGACCATTGATAGCCGCGATCACAGGTTTGGGCATGCGATGTATTTCAAGGATCGCCCGATGGTAAATGGCTGCCAGCTCATAGAACGCCTCACCAAAATTTCTCCCCAATCCGGCTATTGATTTCAGGTCAGCCCCTGAACAGAAGGCCTTGCCCTCTCCGGTGATCACGATACCACCCACGTCGGGGTTCGTGGCCATTCCTGTCAGCTTGTCCGCCAGGGCATGGATCATGTCGACGTCGAAAGCATTATAAAATTTAGGTCTATTCAAGGTTATTCGGGCAATGCCTTCAACCAACATTATTTTCAGAGGTTCACTCATGTTTTTCCTCCTTCTTTTATTCCAGCATCTTTCATTCAAACAAATTATGCATTATTGCAAAAAAAGTCAGAGATTCGTAAATAAAAAGGATTCATGGGGTCAAGGAGCCAAGGGTTCAAGTGAATAGAACCAACCTTCAAAATATTTTGAAATGCAAACTTAGCTACTGACGCTTGGGGAATCATAAGAAATAAATGGTTCGAGGGGTTGAAAGGATGCTGAGACCATTGGATAAAGTACGATGACTCAAACCCTTGAATCCTTGAATCCTCGAATCCTTGACCCCTTATTCTCCTCCTCCATCTTCCATTTTAAGACTATCTAACATGTCTCGAGCACTCATGTAGGATGGATCAATCTCTAAAATTTTCTGCAGTTGGAATCGGGCCTTTAGAAAATGTCCCATATCCGCATAGAGCAGGCT
>JAQYVK010000153.1 GCA_030145585.1 Desulfatiglandales bacterium
AGAGACAGGTACCATTCGATGAATTTTTCTAACGGTGAATCCATGATTATTCCTTTAAAAAATGAAAAGACACATAACCAGGGGCAAAAGCTTGCATTTCCCGTTCAAGATGTCCCGAAGTCTATTCCTTCCGGTATGGGATTTTTCCCGGCAGTCATTAATTCATCGATCTCACTACGGTTCAACGTCTCTTTCTCCAAAAGGGCATCAGCAATCTTGTGAAGGGTATCCGGGTTATCCTTAATGAGCTGTGTTGTCTTATTGTGGGCCCCAACTACGATATCCCTGACTTCCTCATCAATCCTTTGTGCTGTCATTTCACTGTAATCCCTATGCTGGGTAAGCTCCCTGCCAAGGAATATCTGCCCTTCCTTTTTGCCAAAGGTAAGGGCGCCCAGTTCTTCGCTCATGCCATATTCACAGACCATCTTTCTTGCAAGGTCAGACACCTTTTCAATATCATTTTCCGTCCCGGTTGTCTGGGTATTGAGCATAATCTCTTCTGCAGCCCTACCACCCATCAAAATGCATATATTGTTCTGCAAGTCATCTTTAGGATATGTGTGCTTTTCGACTATTGGAAGCTGCTGGGTCAGACCCAGGGATCGACCCCGGGGAATGATGGTTACCTTGTGAATGGGATCTGTACCGGGAAGAAGCATGGCCACAAGGGTATGCCCTGCCTCATGATAGGCCATGGTGTTTTTCTCCTCTTCAGTGATGATCATACTTTTCCGCTCAGTTCCCATCATGACCTTGTCCTTGGCGTCTTCGAAGTCGACCATCTCCAACCTGTCCTTTCCGCGTCTGGCTGCCATTAGTGCGGCCTCATTCACCATATTTTCAAGATCAGCGCCAGTAGATCCGGGAGTTCCTCTCGCAAGGACCTTGATATCGACATCATTTGACAGGGGTGTTTTCTTGACATGGACTTTAAGAATTCCCACCCTCCCCATGATGTCAGGAACAGGGACAACTATCAGTCTGTCGAATCGTCCGGGTCTCAAAAGAGCGGGATCAAGCACATCGGGCCTGTTTGTCGCTGCTATCAAAATGACGCCCTCATTGGATTCAAAGCCGTCCATCTCCACAAGAAGCTGGTTGAGGGTCTGTTCTTTTTCATCATGTCCACCGCCCAAACCGGCACCCCTGTGGCGACCAACCGCATCCATCTCATCTATAAATATGATGCAGGGAGCATTTTTTTTACCCTGCACAAAGAGATCTCTGACTCTTGAAGCACCAACACCTACAAACATCTCTACAAAATCCGATCCGCTAATGCTGAAAAAGGGAACACCCGCCACACCGGCTATTGCCCTTGCCAGTAACGTCTTACCTGTGCCTGGCCCTCCCACAAGAAGAACACCTTTAGGTATTCTTCCCCCCAGCCGGGTGAATTTTTCAGGATCGCGAAGAAAGGCGACGATTTCCTGTAATTCCTCCATGGCTTCATCAATTCCTGCGACATCTTCGAATGTGACTTTCCCTTGCGAGTCCGACATGAGAACTGCTTGACTTTTTCCAAAGGAGAGTGGATTTCCGCCGCCACCCTGCATCCTGCGCATGAAGAATAGCCAAACACCAACCAGCAAAAGCATCGGGACCCAGGAGAGGAACACCCGGGACCATGAGGAGCCTTTTTCGGATTTTGCCGATATTTTAATCCCTTTGCTCTTGAGCAACTTTATGAGTTCAGGATCTTTTGGGGCGAAGGTCTTAAAAGGTCCTTGCGCGCTCAGGCCTGATATGTTGTCCCCCTTTATAGTGACCTGCATGACGCTTTCGCTCTCAACCATACTTAAAAAATCACTGTAACCGATAGAGACGCTGTTTCCCGATTGCTTGAATACCCGAAACAGCATGACCATCATAAGTCCGATTATGATCAAGACAGCAAGGTTTTTATAGGATAGGTTTAAATTGATAGTTCCCTCATAAGATCAGGATAAAAAGTTAGCTCTTACTCTCTCCGCGATTGAAATGTCTTTTTCCAGAACAGCCAAAACTGCTTCAGGTTCCTTGGATGCTTTCTTTGCCGATAAAAGGGCGTCTCGAAGTTTCACCATAACGCTCTCAGAGACACCAGGGTGGTCCTTCAGGAAAGTTTTAGTGTTCTCCCTTCCATGGCCTATCCTTTCATCGCTAAAGGAATACCAGCCCCCGTTCTTGTTGATGACTTCCTTTTTTACGGCCATGTCAAAGAGATCGCCGAACGTGGATATCCCCTCGCCATATATGATATCAAATTCTGCCTCCTTGAAAGGCGGCGCTACCTTGTTCTTCACCACTCTCACACGGGTCCGACTGCCAACGACCTCCTCCCCCTCCTTGATGTTTCCAGTCTTTCGGATGTCAAGTCTGACAGAGGAGTAGAACTTCAGAGCGAGCCCACCGGGCGTGGTCTCAGGGTTGCCATACATAACTCCGATTTTCATGCGAATCTGATTAATAAAGATAACGGCTGTCATCGAATTGCCGATGCAGGAAGTTAATTTCCTTAATGCCTGTGACATAAGTCTGGCCTGCAGTCCCATATGGATATCTCCCATATCGCCTTCAATTTCAGCCCTAGGCGCCAGCGCTGCCACTGAATCAATAACCACCACATCCATGGTACCGCTGCGGACCAGGACCTCGGCAATCTCCAGGGCTTGCTCACCGGTATCTGGTTGAGAAACCAGCAGGTCATCGCATTTAACGCCAAGTTTTTTAGCATACATGACATCTAGGGCGTGTTCAGCATCAATGAAGGTTGCAAGACCACCCCGTCTCTGAGCTTCGGCCATGATGTGAAGGGCCAGCGTAGTCTTGCCTCCGGACTCCGGCCCGAATATTTCAGTGACTCGCCCTCGGGGTATGCCTCCCACTCCCAGGGCATGGTCTAAGGCTAGCGAGCCGGTGGAAATAACAGGGATATCTGCAAGCACCCGGCCACCCAATTGCATAATATAGCCCTTGCCGAACTGACGCGCTATCTGATCCATAGCCAGTTGGACCGCTTTCTGCTTGTCCACCGATATGCTACTCAAGGACATCCTCCTTCGCGGATTGCAATAGTTCAGGGATACGGAACCAGATCACACCTTTAAATAATAAATACATTAATCCATGCCTTCCGGGGGCATGGTGGGTGCCGAAGGTTTCTCTTTTTTTAGGCATTTCATAGCACCCTGTACTTCAGCAGTTGCAGCCACTACCAGGAATTAGTTTGAGCGATACTGTCACAACGGAGAGCTGTTGGCACTTTTTCCCGCTCACTGAGCAATATTCAATTTGCAGATTTTTCGGAAATGATGGCCATAGATTGCAAGGGTGATAGCCAATGTAAAAAGTTGAGGACGACGGAAAAGAGTCCAGAACAAGATCTTCCAATATTGGAATCGCTCCCTTCCGAAAATACCCAGGCGGACGCTTGAACGAAGGACTGCCAGCAAATGTTGAAATTTCAGTGGGGTTCTAACCTTTGGTTTCTTATACTCCCGGAGGAAGGTCATCGCTCGTTTATAGTAATGCTCGGGTGAGTAAATCTGGTGAATTATGTTTCTATATCCCTCACGCAGCGCATCAAGCCCCATCCTAGGAAGGATGTTGGTTGTGCCATCTACGTTATCTCCAGAGATAAAGTCGATCAGGCGGCCCTCCTCTTTCATTCGTTTGTAAAGCCTTGTGCCGGGAGGAGCGTTTAGTAAGCCGACCATGGCCGTCACGATTCCGCTTTTTTGGATAAACTCAACCTGCCGCTGAAAGATGGAAGGCGTGTCACTGTCAAAGCCGACAATGAAGCCTCCTGTCACTTGCAGTCCGGCCCGCTGAATGCGCTTTACACTCTCCAGCAGGTTACGGTTCTTATTCTGCTGTTTGTTGCATTCAGCCAGGCTTTCTTCATTGGGCGTTTCGATTCCGATGAAGACCGCATCAAAACCTGCTTGGGCCATCATCTCCATCAGCGGCTCGTCATCGGCCAGATTGACCGAAGCCTCTGTGTTGAAAGGGACTCCCTTCTTACCTTTCTGCCATTGGATTAGTGCCGGCAGAAGATGATTCTTCAGATAGCCTTTGTTGCCGATAAAGTTATCATCCACAAAAAAGACCTGTCCACGCCACCCTTGATTATAAAGGCCGTCCAACTCGGCAATAATCTGCTCGGCTGTTTTGATGCGTGACCGATGCCCGAATAATGCCGTCACGTTACAGAAATCACAATTGAATGCACAGCCCCGGGAGAACTGCATGCTCATCGAGGCATAATGTTTCAAATCCATCAACTCCCACATAGGAGCAGGTGTTTTTCGAATATCGCAAAACTCGGATGTCTCGTAGATGTGCTGAGCGCACCCCTTCTCCAGATCCGCCAGAAAGGGGGGAAGGGTTAGTTCGGCCTCATTGAGTACAAAATGGTCCACATCCTCAAATTGATCGTATTCGCTGGTGAATAGCGGCCCGCCGGCAACGATCTTAAGACCTGCCTCCTTACACCGGGCAATGATTTCACGTGCTGACTCTCTTTGCACAACCATGCCGCTGATAAAAGCGTAATCAGCCCACGCCAGGTCTTTTTCAGTGAGCTTTGCCACATTCACATCAACCAACTTCTTGGGCCATTCTTTGGGCAGCATCGCTCCTATTGTCAGAAGTCCCAGTGGAGGCAAGGCGGCCTTTTTGCGAATGAATTTCAGGGCATGCTTGAAACTCCAGAAAGTGTCCGGATACTCAGGATGAATCAGTAATGTTCTCATCAGCTGTCCTTTCGCATATCAAAATTATCATTGTTCATTTCGGGAAGATCTGGGGGGCTCGCTTGTCGACCTCCCCGGTTATTGTCCCAAGGCAGAAATATTCTCCTTTTTTTTAGAAGTTTTTTTAGAGGTTCCTTTTCCCCTGAGGGCATTGACGGCCTCCGCTCCTTCCGAATGGGAGACCGTATGGATTTTCATTTCCAAAGGTTCGGCTATAAGGCTCTTTGTCCTGAGCAAAGCGCCGAATCTTTCAGACCGTATATGACGGTCCAAGTCTTCACGGGTTTCCCACTCCTTGACCAGATTTTTCGACCTGCCTGGTATCGTAATCCTAAAGCCTAATGAGTCCATCGTTTTTCTTGTCGCAAAAGTAGCAGTATTTGCTGAATACATTAGGTCAACTGATTGTCGATGTCAGCTTGTCCACTGGATTCTTGTACGTTACTGCCGGTCTTGACTTATCAACCCCTTTTCCGAAAACGCCACGCAATTTACACATTACACACAACTTTTCCATTCTTTTTCCTCCCACTCATCTTGACGTAGTATTCCTGCCGGTGACCCAGCGCTCCTTACAATATGAGCTTCACAAGCAGATCGGCGACCTCTCCGGCAACCCTACTCTCGGGTTCCTTAATACCGGTACCATTAGCTAAAATATGTTTAGCTTGGAGAGAAAGGTGAGGTTAAAACATGAGAAAACTATGAAAGGGTAAGCGATCCAAATAGAAGGGAGAAAAATGATAGAGAGAACAAAACCGATTCCAGCAGCCTTAAATTATTACGCAGGCCCCTTTTTCGCTATGATAGGTCAATTTTCCAACAGAACATCCAGGTCCTATCGGGAGCATGGTCAAGGCAATTTGAGTTGTTTCTTCATGGGAAGGCCCTTTCTTAATACTCCCTTGTTTGAATATAACCTTCCCCCTGAAACTTGAACGACCGATTGTATGAGATTCTATTTCTACAATAATATTAGCAAATGCTTCTTATCATTAGTAAAAATAATTTAATTTTTCTTTATTTTAAAAATATAACAAATTTTAAATTAATATCTAAAATATGTCAAGCTTTTATAATTTTTATTTATTTTTCCTAATTTTATAAAATTTTTACTAAATATTTTAGCATCTTTTAACAGAAAGACCATCAGACGTCGGACATATCACAAGTTTTCGAGGTGATTGACATCTTGAGGCTCTAATGAAATATCTCAATTCGACCTGGGGAAAAATCAATCTATCCACCACCTCTGGGTTTTCATATATGCCAATGGCCAGTGCTTAAAAGAACACGCATTCAGCCTTGCAAGGTATAGTCAAAGGCAGCGAAAAATAGTATATTGGCCATGAAGAGTTGAGAGATTAGACTAGAAGCCATCTCAAAAATGCCAAATGGCCCGATCTCTATGCGTCCTGCTGTTCTGCTGAAAGCTGCTTTCAGCAGAACAGCTTAGATGAATTCCCGACCGGAGGTCGAGAATTCATCACGGCTTTACACCGTCCTTGATATCAAACCATTTTTCTATTTTTGAGACGGCTTCTAATAAATGGGATCAGTTCTAAAAACTGGTTAGGAGTCCGAACATGGAACAAATATGTAACGACCTAGCGATGGAACAAGAGGAGCTCGATGCCGTCGTGGCAAATCTGGATGAGTCCGGATGGGAGACCATGACCCCCTCAGAGGGTTGGGATATCAAGGAACAAATTCGTCATTTGGCGTATTATGAGAATAGAGCAAACCTGGCTGCCTCGGATCAGGAGGCTTTTAAACAGTGGATTGAAGAAATGCAGCAGGGCCCAAATAAAATGAGAAGGCATGAGGAGACAACAGGAAAGGATCTAAATGCTGAAGAGACCCTGAAATGGTGGCGAGAAGAACGCAGAGCGTTGCTTGAAGTCTTAACAAAAATGGATCGCAAGACGCGAATACACTGGTATGGTCCTGCTCTGGGTGCTATGACTTTTGCCAC
>JAQYVK010000154.1 GCA_030145585.1 Desulfatiglandales bacterium
CAGAACATGCTGTCCGGCCAATGAAGCATTGGAGCCTCAACAAAGATGAGCTCTTTTTGTCCAAGGCTCAGGCGATCCCCGGTCTTTACCGTCTTGAAGTTCCAATCCTCGTGATAATGACCTTTTAATGATTTGATCCCGTTTTTGGTGCAATACACTGGCGTATCCGGGATATGACGCATCACTTCCGATAACGCACCGCTGTGATCGATTTCAGCATGATTTGCTATGACGTAATCGATCTTATCCAGCTCGATCTCATGGGTCAGGTTTTCCAAAAACTCATTTGAGAACGGTCTCCATACCGAATCGACAAGGGCGACCTTTTCTTCTTTGATTAGATAGGCATTATAGGTTGATCCCCTATGGGTCGAGTACTCGTCACCGTGAAATTTTCGAAGCTCCCAATCTATCTTGCCCACCCAGTGAACGTTGTTTTTCACTTTGATACTCATAGTTATTTCTCCTCATTAAATGGTGAACAGGAAGCGCATAGAGCAGAGCGCAGAGCGCGAAGCGTATAACCATAAAACAGTTTTATTGGTTCGTTGGTTTTATTGGTTCGATTGGTTCACACAAATCAGACCAATTGAACTAATTAAACTAATTTAAATGCCATGCGCTTTGCGCCATTTATAGACACTTGGTTTCTGTAAAATCCCGACAGCAGGTCTTGGCTGAAGGATTGGGATCATTCTCTTTGGAATAGCGTGGGCCGATTTTTTAAACCAATTTCCCTACGGCGGCGATGACGGCATCGTAATCGGGCTCTTCCGTGACTTCCTTGACCAGCTGGACGTACTGAATCACGCCCTTTTGATCCACGACAAAAATGGCCCGTGCCAGTAATCGCAATTCTTTGATCAAAACGCCGTAGTTTTCGCCAAATTTCGCGTCGCGGTGATCGGAAAGAGTCGTCACTTTCTCCACCCCTGCTGCACCGCACCACCGTTTTTGAGCGAAGGGCAAATCCATGCTGACGGTCAAGATGGAAACATTGTCCCCAAGCTTGCCTGCTTCCTCGTTGAACCGGCGGGTTTCCATATCACAGACCGGTGTATCCAGAGAAGGCACCGAAGAAATGACACAGACCTTGCCGCTAAAGCCGGAAAGATTTACCGGTTTCAGATCATTATCCAGCAGTTCAAAATCAGGCGCCTTATCCCCGACTTTAACCTCATTTCCCATCAATGTTAATGGGTTCCCTTGGAAGGTGATACTTCCGGTTCGTTCTTCCATATCTGCCTCCTTTCAATATATGATAATCTTCTATTCAACTTAAGATTGATTTTCTCAGAATCAAGCCAATTAATGGATAAGGTGAATAGGCTATAGGGGCGACTGTAGGTGCTCAATTTCTTACAGTCGCCAATAGGCTATTAGGGGAGATGATTGCAAATCAAATGCATATACTTCAAGATTCAACCATAATAGCTTAAAAAAGAGAATCTTTTATAAGCCGCAATGTTTCTCGTAATTTTCTTTGTACGTCGGGGCATAGGGCGGTAAGAGCCAGTAGTTATAGGGAAGCTCTCCCACCTTGCATTCTCCTTTATCCGTTCTGATAGTGAGAAACTTCTCCCACTCAGGAGGGTTGGTTTCAGGATAGTCCAATCTCTTGAAATCCAGACTGCGGTGGCTTGCTTTACGCGCAAGGGAAGCATTGATAATCATCTTTCCAACTGTGAGGCGGGTATAACACTCTAGCGTACGCACCAAATCATGAGGGTTCTTGGCAATGACTTTTTCCCCTTCACTTTCTCTAATGCTGTTAAGCCATTTCATTCCCATTTGCAGAGTCTCCGCGTCTTTGTACTCGCCGCAGTAGTCCTGCATAATTCTGCATATCCCGGCCTGGAATTCCTTCCATCCTATCCCATTTTTTCGTTTAACCGGCGCATAAATGCGGTCTTTCTCCCTATCCACCTGTGTTCTCTCTATAACTTGCTCTTCTACCTCCAAGGCATATTCTGAAGCCTTCCTCCCGGCATATCGACCGGTGCAGGCGGCACCCGCATGATTTCCACCGCATGCCAGTTGATTCCCCGCCGCATAGAGTCCTTCAAGAGTCGTCCTCAGGTCCCAGTCAAATACCACACCCCCTCCGGAGACGAACATGGTTTCCCGCCATTGGGGTGGTCCAATGCTATTCCAGGGAGAACCTGTACCACACCTGTCAGGGGGTAAGACGTTTGATTGAAGCAAGTCTTTATCAGGATCGAAACCGGCCTGAGTATAAACCTCATAAATAGGAATCCGTGTCTTGCCTTCATTACCGACCATAAGACCGAAGATGGCCCGCCTCTCATGTTCCGGCATGCTTGGCAGATCCGCATAAAAGGGTTGCACAAACTCCCCCTTTTTTATCCTTTCCGGTAAATCGGGGATGAGAAGAGGTCCGGCGTATTCAGGAGGCGTCCCGGGCGGTGGATTATGAATATGGAATTTCTGTCCCTTCGCGGGCCTATATCTCTCAGATACACTTTTTAGAACACGACCGTCTTTATCAACCCAAGGAACCTCTTTCCCATTGGCGTCAACGATTGTGCAGGCATACCATGTATTTCCGGAGTTGCCCGTGCCATAGGCCGGGTAGCGAAAAGTGCCCGAGGAGGGCATGCTGCCTTCCATATTCGTAAATGCCGCACCCGCATGCCATGCCATGGCGTGCCCGTCACCCACACAGTTGGGATCATCGTGTGACATGTTGGACCCTATCAGTTCGGTCGAAAACACCCAGATACCCTTAGGTTGAGCCATGGCCAAGATACTGGCCTTTGCCTTGAAAATATAAAATTCTCCGGTGCGTGTATTCAGCCCGGTCGCGCCAATCACCCTTTCACCCTGAATGCCCCCCTTTGTTAAAAGGCTGGTGACCATGATCCGGTCATAGATGGCCACACCCAAGCGCTTCAGTTCCTTGTGTAGGGCCGGCTTGATCACGGCCCCTTGACGGACGCGTATAGTTATTTTGCTCTCATAGTCATAGGCGAACATGATCTTTGTCTTGTCATCTCTAAAATCCGCCCCAACAAACTCATCCTCTTCATCTCGAAACTTTATCCCCATCCCTTCCATATCGAGGAGTGCCTCGTAGCTCTCCTGGCAGAGGATAGTGAAGGTGATGCCGTTGCCATACTCACTGGTGAAATTACCTGGGTGTGCCTTAAAAAAATCCAACATATCGTCCATGGTGATGGTACAACAGGGGTTTTTAAGCGCACAGTGCCAATGGTCGACACCCGCTCCCCCTGAGCCACTTCTTATCACCGGTCCTTTATCGACGATGGCTACCTTGGCGCCCGTTTTCGCCGCACTTATTGCCGCGTGACATCCTGCAACCCCTCCACCCAGAACAAGAACATCCGCGCTTATCTCGTTCTCTTTCCCGTAGTTAACCTCATAGGGCCATTGTTCTGTTGCCATCAGCTTCGCTTCATTCATTAAAATTAGTCCTTTCTTTGAATAAAAAATAGGGGTCAGGTCTTGAATGTTGAAAGTTTGAGCGATTTAATAATTCTATCGATTTTTTTACGTGATTTTTTATCTTTTGCGATGATTCCGGAAATCCTACGGCTTGCATGAGAAACCGCAGAACCGCTTATGCCAAATCGTTCTCCTATCTTCCTGAGCCCTTCTCCCGTATATCGCTGAGATAGGTATAGTTTTATATCCCGAGAAATTCGTTCACCTGAACATTCAATGTCAACCGCTTTAAATATATCCTCCATTGAAGCCTTTTCTGCGAACTCCTTTAAGGCCGGCACATCATGAGATATTTCATTTACATTGATATAGGTTTCTTTAACATCCCTTATAAAATCGTTACATCCAAGAATTGTTGACGCAAAAGTGTTCTCTAATGGGCTTTTATACTCTCTACCCAATAGACTATTCACAAAAGATTTATACATTTTTTGAGCACGTGTTGGCTTTGCATCAAAATATCCTAATATGAATTCTCTTTTGAGCCACTCTGAAGGTTCTCTCTCACCAATATAGTCCTGAAAGCTTGACCATTTGTATTCCTCGGGCTTTTCAACAATCTTTGCCCTTACCGGATTCAAATGAATGTACCGAGAAAGTTCCTTTGCATATTCATCAGCATCAATCAGAATCCCTTTGTATCTTCCCTGAAATAGATGCCCTGAACGGTCTCTCTTGACGTTAAAATAAGTGGTGTATGCTCCGTTTATGTGGTGCATGATTTGAGAAAGATTGCCTGAGGGGGTTTCGATAAGGATATGATAATGATTTTCCATCAGGCAGTATATATGGATAATCGCATCATATCTCAACGTGGCTGATTGAAAATATTCGAGGAATTTTTCACGATCCCGATTGCTTTTAAAAATTGCCTTGCGCTCGTTGCCTCGGGAGGTGACATGATAAAATGCACCGGGGAAAGTGATTCTTAATGGCCGTGCCATAATGATCCCTTAATTTCATTTAATATTGATTTGGTTTATAACACTCCAATAAAAATTATTCAACTTTCAAGACCTGACCCCAATTTCTGCGTAGGGTTTTTCTGAGAAACACCGATAGTTCATCACCTTTACCGAACCAAATGGAGGGCGTATTTAGCACGTCCGCAAGGAGCTTCATAGGACGATATATTGGGAACGGGATCTCACCCTTCTGGTGGAAGGAAACTCGGTGAGTCTTAAGGCTTTCGATAGAGAAGCCTGATCGTTCTGCCAGTCTGCCCATGGAGGCCGGATTGAAAAAACTGATATGCCCACCATGGGCAGCGATACTGAAGTACTCCCAGCGCCCTTTCTGGTAATGGGCCGACCAGCTTTCTGTATTCCCTGTTCTAATCACCAGTAGACCTCCAGTGATCAAAACCCGGTGACACTCTTTTAATAGGCTTAGTGGATCCTTTAAGTGCTCGAGCACCTCAAAGAGCGTAATGACATCATATGACGCCGACGGGAGATCTACCTCTTCCAGAGATCCCTGATAGACCTTGAGCCCCGATTCCAGTGCCGCCTTTGCCGGCGCAGAGGCGGGTTCTACACCTTCTGCTTCAATTCCCAAGCTTCGAGCTGCAGAAACAAATGCACCACTAGAACATCCAACATCCAGTAAGCGAAGTTCGCCTGCCCTCTTGTCCAGAAAACGCTCAATCCTTGTGACTAATTGCTTTGTATGTCTAAGAAGCCTCTTTGCAGATTTACCGGTCGGCCAAGTGCCTTTTGGGTCATCAAATTCCTTCATTGATTCCCAATACAAGGCCTCACTGCAGGGGTTTGTGAGCTGCCCGCATTCCGTGCACTGCCTTAAAGGCCCTTGTTGCAGGATTATGTCGGAATTTTCCAGAGAGGATTG
>JAQYVK010000155.1 GCA_030145585.1 Desulfatiglandales bacterium
GAGGACATCGGCCTGAATTACTTCTCCGGAGCCCATTTCCATTTCCCTCCTAAGCAAACTGTGTCACATAGACTATGACCCAGTTTGGTGCATTAAAAAAAAAATAATATACTTCCCCTCTTTCGAATCCCTTATCGATCTAGTGTGCTTGCCGCGAACAGATCCTCCAGCTTGGCCGGTTGGGGCGTCAAACCCTGTTCGAAAGAGTACTGTGCCGCAGTCTCCAGGGTGTTGCGGTTCGATCTCACCCCGTGGCTGACGAGGGGTGTCTTCAAACCCTCCTCCGCCTCAGCGGGCAATAGGCCCGCATTCAGATAATATTCAGTGTGAGCCATGCGGCGAGCGTTCGCCACATCGTTGGCTTTTTCGAAGGCCTTAAGGAGATTGAGGACAACCCATGGGTGCTTTTCAGCAACCTCTCGCCTGACCACCATGCCGTGGTTGATCGGATAGATGCCCGTCTTCTCATAGTAACGAACCCCTTCAGCCCGGGGGTCCGGGAACAATGGTTTGATGTCCGGGTGGTTGCGTAGATCAGCCTTAGAGCGGTCCACCAGGTTGGGATCCACGATATACATCAGTGTCGCCTGAAGTTCTCCGGAAAGCATCATGGAACCAATATTCTTTTCAGAAGGGATCTGGTGAATAGTGACCCCGGGAGGCGGTGTGAAGCCTGTGGCCGCACCGTGACTGATGTCCGGGGTACGCTCCATCCAGAACTCCATATCCCCGGACGCGACACCGAACTCATTTTGTAGCACCCCGCGGCCCCAGAGCGCCCCGGTCTGCTGATATTCCGGCACGCCGACACGTTTGCCTTTAAGGTCCTCCGGAGACTCGATACCCGAATCCCTGCGTACCAGGATTTCCGTATGAAAGAAACGACGCGTGGTAAATACCGGCAATCCTGTCCACCTTTTGTCTCCCTTGGAATTGATGATCATCAGCGATGAAAGAGACATCTCAGAGATATCGAACTCGGCGTAACGAAGTTGACGCCAGAACATCTCCGATGGGAAGAGGACGGTAGGCACCAGATCGATGCCGTCCGGTTTAACCGTTCCGTCAAGAATCGGCCAGGTCCTGGGGTTGGACGCAATGGCCATGCTGAGAGTAATATTCATAGGTTTCGCCTCCCTGCCAATATCCCAATTTAGAAGCTATCTCAAAAATGCCAAATAGCATTGGATGGTAAATGGTAAACAGTGAACAGTAAACCGTGAACTACTCACAGCTTACCGCTTACCGTTCACCCCTTGTCGACTTCGAACTATTTTTCGATTTTTGAGATCGCTTCTAGCCGAGTTGATCAATTACGCTTGATTCGTTACCGGTGACTGCCTTTATTGCGAAACATGGGTATAATACCCCGTCGCTTGCGACGATATAATCAGGAAATCCTCTCTTAGATACCCCGCTGCTTGCGGCGGGGAGTTTTCATTTATCCGCCGGCGATGACAGTCTCCATTTGCACTTCGAGAAAATCTCTGTCCTTGAAGCGATCCCAGGACGCCAGTTGCACGAGTTCCTCGTAGGTTCTTATGACCTCTCCTTCTACGGCCACGATGACGTCATAATTGAAAAGAAAATGAGGCGCCTGCTCAAAGTCGATCATCTCTTCACTGCGCTGCCCGTCGATCAAATGTGTGACCTTTAATTTGGGTAAATCGGACATCTATCCTACTGCGCCCATCGGTTCCAAAACAGGTATCACGAAGTCAAGCCCCAATCGTTCCAAGCCATCTCTGGGCGGGAGGCCTTCCTCGGTCAGCTTTAGTTCCTGGACGTAGTAACTTCTTTTCCTTTCCTCAAATTCGGCCTTCTCCCAGACCCAAGTCTTGCCGTACTTATCGGTTATGGGTTCGTCAAAGGCCCGCGGCGGCAAATAATCGTCCCTGGAGGGGTGATAACCCTCCCTGAGGCTGACGCACCTGTTGAAGTAATAATTTCTCAGGGCAATGTCCTTGACCTCCTCCAGGTTGAGATCCCAGCCGCACACCGCGTTCAGGAATACCCGGAAGGCCTCATATTCAGACCCCCAGATTTGGATGAAGGGCGGCACAGCGAAATGACAACAGGTCGCCGCCTCCCGCAACCCGTCACTGATCCCGGCACCCATGCGAGCCCCGTTGTGGCTCGTACCAAAGATAAGACCCCAGCCGACATGTTTGTTCCGGACATCGTAGGTTGGTGCGCCACAGCCGTGGACCTCAAAGGCGTACCATTTGGATTCCTCGCCGAAGACATCGTAGGCCCGACGGAATCCCTCGGCCAGAGCCGCCGGCGCCCGGCCCTCCTTGTAGGCAATTTTTTTCAGGAGCTCGCAGGTCGCCTCCACATTGCCCCATTGAAGATCAATGCCGCCGAGATCTTCTTTGGTAATGATGCCGTGCTCATAGAGATCCATGGCCCACGCCACGAGGCCGCCAAGCTCTTCACCGTCCATGCCGAGCTCATCTTCGAGGGAAGCGATCTCCGTCATCTCTTCGTACCCGACCATGATGTTGGCATTGAAACCCCCCATGTTGTCGTGCCGGAATTCACCCCCAAAAGCGCCCCTCTTGCTGTTCTTGAAAAAAGGGACAAAGCATGATGCCGCACAGCCCGGGCAACCGTCTACCCAGGCGGAATATTTCAGACTGTGCTCTAAAAAATTGCTTCTCTCGACGACCTCGTGGTAACCGAAGTGGTTGTTCTTTATCCCCTCTGCCGCGTGACGGAGCAGGTAGGGAGGCGACTGATAGTGTCCCCATCGGCTTTCACTAAGCTTGCGCAAAGCTGTTTTTGGGTTCGTGGCATAGGTCCTGAAAAGCTCCCAGACCTTCCCGTGATCCGCATATAGGGGCCCCTTCGTTCCCCGAACCGCAACAGCTTTCAGATTCTTGGAGCCCATGACCGCACCGCACCCCCACTTGGAGGCGCTGTGCACAAATTCTGTGGTCACGTTGGCATACCGCACCATATTTTCCCCTGCAGGCCCGATGCACATCACACCGAAGGTCTCACCCGTCTGCTCGTCCAAACGGTCCCTAATAGTAACCTCGGTCTCCTGCTTCCACAGACCCCAGAGGTCATCGGCATCCCTGATTTCCACCTGATCGTCATGAACGTATAGGTAGACGGGTTTCTCCGCTTTCCCCCTGATCAGTATCCCCGCATTGTATTGGGCCTTGATGATCTCTTCACCGACGTAGCCTGAGACACTGCTCCTCCCCGCCCATCCGGTCAGCGGGGATTTAAAACTCAAAATAGTTTTCGTCCCGATGATGCCGGTCACGGGTCCCACCCCGATGTGTAGGATATTTTCCGGGCCGAGGGCATCCGCACCCTGGGGGACATGGTCCCATATCAGCTTGTTGGCCAGTCCCCTCGCCCCAAGATAGGCCTTGACGTCATCGGTCACGTCTACGACACGACTCTCCCCCGTCGTTAAATCCACGTCCAGCAGATTCATCCTGATTTCCGTCATCCTTCTACCTCCAACCCGGGTGACCCATACTTTCTCTCTTCAGAGGGTAGAGTCGCTTTCTTATAAGTTCGGCCTTTTCGTCCGCATGTTTTCGCATGCTATCCTGTATCCAGTAATCGAACCGCACTGATGTGCTTTTGTAGTAAAGGGCCCCGTAGGGACAGACGTCGACGCACTCCGGTTTGCGTTCACCGCTGTTTTCGGTATCGCACAGATCACAGACAAACGCCTTCGGTGTGACGGATGGGTAGAATCTGACGGCTTTGGCGGAACAGGCCTCCCGGCATTTGCCGCATTTCACCCCCAAGCATCGCTCTTCATCCACCACCATATGTAACGTTTTCTTATCAAAGGTGATGGCCGAGGGCTTGACGGGGCATGCCTTTTCGCATTCCCTCTCCTCCTCCCGGCATTGGACGCAGGTCACCTGGACAGCCTTTGGAAGAGGCAATAGGTATTTACGGACCTGTATCCTCGCCAGTTCCTTGTTGATGACCCCGAAATGCTTCATAGAGCAAGCCATCTGACATATGCCGCAGCCCACACATTTCATCTCTTCGCATTCTATAAAGGCTCCCCCTACAGGGTTAGGATAATTCTCCATTCCCCAACCTTTGTCCTCCGGTTCCATTCCATGTTTTGTCGTGGCATGGCCTTTTAGGGCGTTGAGCGCCGAAAAGGTCTCTGAGCAAACCGGGCATACATATTTAACAATCACATCTTTTTTGCTTTCTTCCGACAATGTCTTTCCTCCTAATTATGAGGTTGTGTCACAATTGGGTAAACAGCGCACATTGGTGTTTTTGTCATTCCGGGCTTGATCCGGAATCCAGCTTTTTCAAAATGTTACGCTACTGGATGCCGGATCAAGTCCGGCATGACCGGTACAAATTAAACGCTTTTTGAATTGCGACACAGCCTCTATTTAAGGAGAGCATGTAGTCACCCAATGGAAGGTGCGCCTACAAATCCCTCATATCTTGAATTCCTCATCCAGGGTCTCAGGCGCAAACAGATCCTCTATGGTCATTAACTTCTCCGATAGGCCCTGCTCATGGTGATAGCGCAAGAAGGTCTCCAGGACATGTCGGTTTTTTTTCACCCCGTAGGGCCACCAGTCTTCCGTCATGACCTGCTTTGTTCGTTCAATCTCGTCATGGACCCAGGGAAGGGCCACACGCAGGGCTTCCGTGCGGGCATAATTCTCAAGAACCATTTTTTTGGCCTCGCTGAAGGCCTTGTAAAGATTCACCGCGATCCAGGGATTTTTCTCATAAATCTCCCTTTTCATGATGACGGTATGCATGATGGGAAAGATGCCCGTTTTTCGGAAATAGTTTTCCTCGACTTCGCGGGGATTTTCAAAAAGCCGCGCCACGTTGGGTGAACCTTTTGTAAAACTGGAGGGGGCACGGGCCGTGAACATCCCATCCAGTTCACCGTCATCCAGCATTTTTGAAAGATATTTGTCCGGAGGGATCGGTTGGAGATCAATGTCCGAAGGGAGATTAAGTTTTATCTTCTCCTCCCGGCCTGGCATCTCCTCTCCGCCGCTTCGCCAGTGAACATCTCTCGGAGAAACCCCGTACTCGTCCTGAAAGATCCCGCGTAGCCAGACCACGGCCGTGATCTGGTATTCCGGCAACCCCACGATTTTCCCTTTCAGGTCCCCTGGTTCTTTAATCCCTTTGTGCGTATTGATAAATACGCAGGCATGCCGGAAAAACCTCGAGGTAAAAACGGGGATGGCCACAAACCGTTCATCGCCTCTTGATCGCAGCATGACATAGGACGAAAAGGAAGACTCAGATATATCGAATTCCTGGTTCCTGAGCTGGCGCCAGAAGATCTCTTCCACCTCCAGGTCCAAATAGTTTAAACGGATACCCTGGGGTATGATCTCACCATGGGCCAGCGGCAATATCCGATCATAGGCCGGACAGGCAAAGGTAAGGGGTAATGGCATAGGCTAATTTCCTTTCTTTTATATTTTTTCTCCCCAATGGTCGGGAGAAATGTGACCAAGAAATGTAACCCGCCACACAAACGGCGGATAAAAAACGAATATCGAATATCGAACAAGGAATGTCGAATTATGAAGTTTTTTCACTTCGATATTCATTATTCCTTGTTCGATATTCTGCGGTTCTATTTATTTATCCCCAGCTTGGCCAAGAGTGAATCAGGAGGATTACCGGTCGCCACATCATAACCCATCGCTTCGTAGTAATCCTTCTTCAGGGTCTCAAGCGGCACGACTTCCCCTTTGGTCGGCCCATCCGGTTTTGGTTCCTCGAGCAGCCTCGCAGGCAGGGTATCCTCTTTTGCCGTGATCCCTTCCCGCATGTTAAAGAGCCGCTCTTGGCACATGGTCCTGAGGCCCACTTCTCCCAGATCTTCCTCAGACCATGTTTCGCCGGACAGCGCCGAAAGGCTGTCGATCATGATCTCGTCCTTGTAAACAGGTGCAAAGGTGCAAAGGATCATAGAATCACGTACCATGCGGGCGGTGGCCGCTTTTTTGACATATTCCCCCTTTCCTGTCACATCCAGCCGCGTACCATCCGCCATCTCCATCCTCGCCGGAAGTCCATAGCCATGGTGGCATCCTCCCCGGTTATCAATGGCGAACTGAAGGCCCTGTCCGTTGAGTCCCCGGCACTCATACCCACCAAGCTCCATCCCCTTGGCGTGCATGGCAAAGCCTTCCGATCCCTTGATTTCCCGGGACAAACGCCAACTCCCTTTAGCTATCTGATTTCCGAAACCCGCTTGAACGACCATCTTCTTCAGCACGGCAATCATCGCCTCATCATTCCCGAAACGCAGCTCGATGCCTTCCGTGTCCTTCGTGTCTATCAGGCCCTTCTCAAAACATTCCATGGCGAAACCGATGGTTATTCCGGCCGTCATGGTATCGACGCCGTATTCGTCGCATATCTGGCTCGCGGCAACGATTGCTTCCATCTTATCCACCCCGCAGGTCGTCCCAAAGGCATAGACAGTCTCCCATTCGAAATCGCTCTTCGCCCCCTTATAGGGCCCTTCCTTGACTTCGACCTCCCGGCATCCGGGCGAGGGGCAATAGGGACCGCAGGCCCTCCCTTTTTCAGGCCATCCCATGGGGGTCGTGGACTTATCGATCCCACGCCAGCCTTCAAAGGTGCCCGTCTGCCAGTTTCGGGTGGGAAGGGCGCCCAGTTCATTCATCGACTCCAGATCGGCAGCCGTCTCATACCGTCGCCACCAGTCGGCCCAGGCCTTAGATTCGGTCTTCAACAGACGGGCGACCTCCTTTTTTACGGCATCCAACTTGGCCGGATCTCCAATCTCGATATCCCTATCCCCGGAAACGACCATGCCCTTCAGATTTTTCGATCCCATCACGGCGCCCGCGCCTCCTCTGCCGAAACATCGGTAAAGGCCGCCTTCAGTGAACAGCGCTGCATACAGGTTCCGATGCTCTCCGGCCGGTCCGATACCGACCGTGGCCGCGTTTTTCGGCGACTGATTTCCCAGCATTTCCCCTTGGGCCTGAGCTGTTTCCATTCCCCAGAGATCGGTCGCGTCCTTAAAGGTCACCTTTTCGTTCTCCACCATGAGAGAGGTCGGAGAATCCGCAACGCCATGGATATCAATGGCCCAAAATCCGGCCTTCTTCATCTGATGGGCCAGAATGCCGCTCGATATGGCGTAGAGATAGATCCCCGTCAAAGGAGACTTTGTGTTGACATTGACCTTTGAGGAATAGGAGAGCCCGCTTCCGCTGGCAGGACCCGCGGTAAAAATGAGATGGTTCTCTTCGCCCAGTGGGTCGGCCTTTGCAGGGACGGACCTGCAGAGGAGATAGGCGCCAAGGCCTCTGCCCCCAATGGTTTTTCGGATGATGTCCGGTGGGATATCTTCGATCTCAAAAGACCGGTTCGACAAATCGATTTTTAATTGCCGATAGATCATGACAAAAAGCCTCCTTCATTCGGGGATTGGATTCAAGTTGCTCCTTAGCCCATCCCATCTCCTGGGTTTAATGTTTTAAAAGTTTCTTATACCGATTTTTACGGGTCATGATTCCTGTTCGGGTTTTCGAAATTTTTTCATGATTGGAGGTAAAACGAGGACCAGTATCGTTACAACCAATAGGGACCCCGATATAGGGCGCAGGGCAAAAGTCCAGTAAGAGCCCTCGGCGAGAAGCAGGGACTGATAGAAGCTCCTCTCGGCGATGGGCGACAGTATAAAGGCGACCAGAAAAGGAATCGTGCTGTAACCAAACTTTTTCATATAATACCCGAACACGCCGGCGATGATTGCCGCGACCACATCCAGGGACTGACTCCTCATGACATAGGTCGAGATCACCCCCAGAACCACGATGGTCGGGGCGAGGATATTGATCGGGATGACGGTGACCTTGGCTGCGTATTTGCTGAGGATGGTCCCGGCTATGAGGAGAAGGAAATTGGCGACAATAAGCCCGAAAAAAAGGGTCGTGAGGATATCCTGGTTCCGCGTAAAGAGCTCAAAACCCGGATTGAGACCGTGTATCATGATCCCGCCCATGAATACGGCGGCCACCCCGCCGCCCGGTATGCCCAGGGTCAGGGTGGGAATCAGGGCCCCGGCCACGCAGGCGTTGTTGGAGGCCTCCGGGGCGATCACCCCTTCGGGGATGCCCGTCCCGAAATCTTCGGGGCGTCTTGAAGCCCGCGCCTCCGCCAGATAGGCGGTAAAATTGGCCACCGCCGCCCCTTCTCCCGGAATCGTTCCGATCCCCAGACCGATGAGGGACGAGCGGATGACCGTCTTCATATACCTGAAAGGGACCTTCAACCCGTCGGTAATTTTCCCGGACAGCTCCCCTTTCTCCGAAATGGTGTGGCCTCCGCTCTCGATGAGGGCCAGGACCTCGGCAAAGGCGAACAGGCCGATGATCAGAGGAACAAGGGGAATGCCCCCCTTCAGGTAGGTACTGCCGAAGGTGAAGCGGGAGTATCCGGTTATGATGTGCATACCGATGGAGCTGACCATAAATCCGAAACCTCCGGCAATAAAGCTCTTTAAGATCGAGCCCTTTGCAGAGGACGCGATGAGCACCAGCCCGAGGACCGCCAGCATGAAATACTCGGCAGGCTGAAACTTGAGGGCAAGATCGGCAATGACGGGAGAGAGGAAAATCAGACCGGCGATCCCGATGAATCCGCCGATAAATGAGCTCATCATGGAGATGCCGATGGCTACGCCCCCTTTCCCCTTTTTGGCCATGGGGTAACCGTCGAGGCAGGTGGCCGCCGAAGCGGCAGTCCCCGGTGTGTTCAACAAGATCGCCGAAAGAGAACCCCCGTACGTCGTACTCATATACAGGACGGCCAAAAGGATCAGCGCGGGACCCGGCTTCATGCCGTATGTAATCGGGAGGAATAGGGGCAGTGCCGTCAAGGGGCCGATTCCCGGGAGAAAGCCGATCGTCAAGCCAATGAGACTCGCACCTAAAACCATCGCCATATTCTGCCATTGGAAAACAATTTCCGCCGCAGATAACCATAATTCCAGGGAATACAAGCGTTAACCTCCAATAACCGTAAAAATGAGCACTTCCGGCAATATGGAATCCATAATGACCTTAAATATGAAATAAACAAAGGCTGTGATGATCACCGATGAAAGCATGAGTCTTTTTGGTTTTTTGTAACCCAGGGTCCACCCGGAAAATAAGAGGAAAAAAAGTACCGCCAGAATGAGACCGAAAAGATTCAAAAAAAGGTAAAAGACTAACATCAGTCCAACCATGTAGAAAACTTTCAATGACCGCCCCGGGCTGATACCTTCAGTCTCTTTCTGTGAAGATTTCTCCCCTATTGCCCCACGGATCATGATGATACTGTCCACAGCGGTGACGACCAGGATCATCATCAGCACGAGGCGCGGGAAACCCCGGGCCATGTCCGGATAGTCCGACACGATGTAAAGTAGAAAGACACCCACCATCAGGAGGCACAGGTTTATGAGAAAACCGGGGGATAGGAGGCCTTTTTTAATGAGAGAGCGATCCAAAATTATGAGCTCCTTTTTCGAGTGAACCCTCCCTGATAACCTGCAGGGTCATGGAGCAGTTCGTGGCTGAAGCAGAAATCATCCAACGCCTCCCCCGCTTAGACGGGATCTCCCGAATGGGCGGGGCTACCCTCCCCAGTCCCGCCTCGGCGGGGTGAAGGACGGACACCCAGAGGAGATCCCGCGCTTAAAGGGCGCCATGCCACAGTGAGTAAACGGCCCTATTTTTTCGTTGCAGCCGCTTTCATCATAGGCACGTATTTCTGAGCGATTTTAAAAGTCACTTCGACCGCCTCTTTCATCTCCACGCTCGAGAAGGATTTGACCGGTCTTCCCTGTTTTTTCATGATGTCCCGGAAACCAGGGTCATCGACCGCCTTTCTAAGGGCCTCTTCGAGGACCTTGACCATGGCTGGGGGTGTCTTGGGAGGCGAAATAATACCGCGGACAAAGGAGACGTTCGGGTAATCCTTATAGCCCAGTTCATAGATTGTAGGCGCGCCCGGTAGGCTTTCCACACGTTTAGGGCCTAAAATGACGAGCGATTTTAATTGGCCGGCCCTGACAAAGCGAACGGACGTCGTACTCAGACCTATGCGAAAATCCACTTCCCCGCCAAGAAGGGCCTTTGTCGCGGGCCCTCCTCCACCGTAGGGGACCTTTATGGCGCTGAGGCCCAGCATTTTTTCCAGAAGCAGGTTATGGAGGTGATCGATCGACCCGACCCCCGCGAGGGAGGCCTTCAGCGTCTTTGTCTTGCCTGCCTCGATCAGCTCATTGAAACTGTTGATGGGTGATTTTGCCTGGACCTCAAGAGACATGGGCCCCTCGAACCATCCGTAAACGGGTTCAAAGTTCTGCAGATGGGTACCGCTGTCGTGGAAACCCTGTGCTAGGACGGCATGCTGCAAGGGGACACATATGATCGTATAACCGTCCGGTTTGGCTGCTTCCGCTGCCGTGACCGCAATGGTCGTCGACCCTCCCGCCATAGGCTTGATCACGACCGACTGGCCCAGATATTTCTGGAAATAGGGAGCCAGGTTCCTCAGTTCGATGTCGGTCCCCCCTCCCGGTCTCATGGGGTTAATGATGGTCACAGCACGTGACGGGAACGTGTCCGCCGCCGTTACCCACGGACATAACCCAAAGATGAAACCGAACACCAATGCCACGATAATCCATTGTCTAATCCCTTTCATTGGAGCCTCCTTTTCCTTATTGTTTAACACCAACCCGCATAGAAAACGGGAGTGAATACGAGCCTTCAATCCTTTGCTACCGGTTGTGAATAGTATCCGTTACAACCGGCCGCCTTAAGTTTTCTATTTCATCACCACATCAACCAGATAGCAGCTGCCCTTCTCGATTGCCCCAAAGGCACGGGTCAATGCCGGGGCCAGATCTGCGCTGTTTTCAATCGGCCCCTCGGCTTCGAAGCCCTGAGCCCGGGCCATGGCTGAAAGGTCGACAGGCGGCCCATCAATAATATTGCCGATCCATTTATTCTCAACCGGTCGGTGGCGCTCTTTGGCCACTCTTTCCTGATGGGCCATGGTGTTGCCAAAAGAACGGTTATTGGCAATAATGATCAAGAGAGGAATCCCATAACGTACGGCCGTCCAGAGGGCGGTGACACCCATCAGGAAGTCACCGTCTCCCAGGATAGCCACGGGAACCCGATCTGAGCCGCGCAGGGCCAATGCCGCACCGACCGCAATGCCGGGACCGGAACCCACGGCCCCGCCACCATCGTAGCCCAGATAATCCAGAGGCTCCTGAAAGTCGCAGGCCTCATTCGGCCATCTGCGAGGCAGTCGAATGAGAGAGAGCTTCCGCTCTCCTTTGGCCTGATTCAAAGCATGGGCCATTTCATGAGTACCGATCGAAGGGCCGTCACTTTGATGAGGAATTTGGAAATCTTCCACTTTGTCATTATTTTTTTCCATCTTCCGGTCACCTCTGCCCGGCGCTTCGATGATGTCTAAAAGACGGGATACGACAATATCCGGTTGGGAGAGAATCGGCAGATCAACAGGGGGCAATGTCTGGTAGTCTTTGCTCCATCCTTTGTGGATGTAACAATCGACCGAACAGTGAATGACCTTTGCACTCACCGTTTCATCTGGCCATGCCCTTTTTAAGGTCCCTCCTAAGTCCACCCAATCGAGACTGAGGATCACGTCAGACTCGCGGATTATTTTGAGTGCTCTCTCCGGAAGAAAAACAGGACAGGGCCCCGCTTTGTGTAGCGGATGTTTCGAAGGAAAGGCTGCCCCCACTTTAATATCAGTCAAAACCCCTGCCCCCAGGGCTTCGGCAAGTTTAACCCGCATATCCCAATGCTCCTGTTTTCGGGAAACCCGCCCGGGCAGGATGAGTGGGCTTTTGGCACTGGAGAGGAGTTCTGCGGCTCGTCTGACAACCTCGGGAGATGGATCCTGCGGGGGAGCCGGTTTGAATCTGGAGGAATCGGGCATCGATACCTTCCCCTTCAGTTCTTGCTCCTGAAGAGCGGCATCGAGACAGACGTATACCGGCCCGGGAGGCTCAGTACAACTCAGTTGTTTGGCGCGAAGCAGAGACTCCAGAGCAGCGGACACGGATGCGGGCTGGTCATCCCACTTGGTATAGTCACGGACCAGCGCGCCCTGGTCCTGCGCGGTGTGTATCCAGTCGATCCAGGGACGGCGCTCAGCGGAATCGACCGGCCCCGTGGCGCCTATAATAATTATGGGGACCCGACCGCACCAGGCATTAAAGATGGTCATTGTCGCATGCATGAGGCCCACGTTGCTATGAAGAACAACACCCATGGGTTTCTCGGTGACCTTTGCATACCCGGTGGCTATGGCCACGGCGCTCTCTTCATGGAGCGTGAGTAAAATTTGAGGATCTTTGTTCCCCAGATAGTTGACAAGGCTGTCGAGAAGTCCCCTGAAACTGGCTCCAGGATTCAAGGCCATAAACGGGATGTCGAGATCACGTAATTGGGCCGCTATGGCATCACTTGCCCATCTCATCGGTATATTTTCGGTATCCTTCGGTTCCTCCGGTTTCATGATCATGGTCATATCTCCTTGGTGTTTATGCCTCCCCTTCCTCCAACCGTTTGTGCATCTTATGGACGTCTAAGACATGTTTTTTCGTTTTTTTAAAGGCCTCTTCCTTATCTCCCTTCTTAATGGCCTTGATGATCCCCTTATGTTGACGAACTATTGTTTTTTTGGTCTTTTCATCCAGCTTGAATTGACTCATCCTGTAGGCGTGTATCTCCATTAAGACCTGCATGATGATTATAAAGACTTGATTCCCCGTTATTTCGGCAAGGATACTGTGAAACGTCGGATTTCTTTCATAGGCGATGATTGGATTTTCTGACTCGAATTCCTCCCGAAGTTGGCCAACGATATCTTCCAGGCGCGCGATATCCTCCGGCGTCGCCTTTTCAGCGGCTTCAGCGGCAACGGTCGGCTCGATAATGATTCGCATATTGAGGACTTCCTCAAGGCTGACCTGTGCATGGCGCAGCATATCCCTTATGGAATTGATCGCGGGTCTTGAATCCCCTTTAATCACAAAGCCCCCACCGTGGACGCCCTTTTTAATCATGATAAATCCTGATTTTTCCAGAGATCGGAGGGCTTCGCGAATACTGGTGCGACTGGTGTGGAACATCTCTGCCAGTTCCCTTTCCGGGGGGAGTTTATCACCGGCTCTGTAGTGGCGTTTGATAATCGCCTCTTTAATCTGTTCCTCTATCTTTTGGGATATTCTTTCAGTTTGAATCGGGGAGAAAATACTTTGGTCTTCTAATATGCTATTTTCCATGTTTCGATCATTCCTATTCGTCGAAAGGGGTTTTAAACGAAAAATGAAAAATCATCGTTCCTGCCCGGATGTTTTGGAAAAGTTGAACAGTGAAATTGGTCTTAGGCAGAAAAAAGGTTGATTTTATGTGACCTGGTAACCCTTAAGAAAATGAAATCATTACAAAAGGTTGTGGTTTATTAAGTGGATGTTTTGGAAAAGTTGTTTGGTGAAAAGAGCCAATGAATGAATGTTTAACCCATTTATGGCATTCTGCCAAAATTGTCAATATAAAATATATTAGTATTAGGGGACATCCTATAATACTCAATCTTTATATGACGAATGTTTCCGTCTTTACCCATTCCCTCCCTCTTTTGAAGGCCCGGCTGATAGCTGGTTGACTTAGTTACATCATTTCTGATAATTGAGTTTGGCTAATCCCTAAACGATCTGTCTCCCAAAAACATAGAACGCCACGGGCCTTCACACGTTTCCTTTACAGAGGTGATATTTCTCGGAGTAAAGCCTCCCCGCGCTCCCGCGCGGGGCATCCTGATAAGGATGGCGAAACTCTCCGTAGCTTTAAACCATTCATCCCCGCCCTTCCGGGAGGGGCATTCTGGCGGAGGAGAGTAAATGCCCTTAGTCGAGAGCAGACATAAACAGTTCGCTAATTAAATGGGAATTAAGGAAAGGGAGGAAAAAAAATGAAAATCATAGACCTCGAGGCACATTTTTACACGGACGAATACCTCAAGTACCTGCGGTCGAGAAAGGAAATGCCCTTTGAGGAGGTTCGTGAAAAGGATATCCGTTTGTGGATGACACCCAAACTCTGGGCT
>JAQYVK010000156.1 GCA_030145585.1 Desulfatiglandales bacterium
TTCATTCCAATTGACTGTTTGCGAAGCATCCATTTTATTTTCTCTTACAACTGTCTGCGCGTTAAGCGCACTCTTCAATCCCGCCTAGGCGGGAATCACTTTAGGCACTTTAGTTCACTTTAGATCACTATACTGGTCCTAGCACGCTACGGCAGAGCCTTCTCTCTCTGACCCGCCCTTCGTTGATCCCGCTTTCTTGTGCGGGGGAGGACCAGGTTTTAAACCCCGAATAAACCTTTCATGGCAGAGACTTTGTTCTTTTGCCCGGCCAGGAGGATCAAATTCTTAATGCCCAATAAGCGGTTTAATGGGCCGGCATCACTGTTAAAGCCGGCCTGCCGCTTTCCGGGCAAAGCAGGGAATAGCCCGTGGCACAGATATTGCTCAGTGCTTAGGCTTAAGAAGAGTAAACGGTTATCTAGTGCCCATCCAGAAATGGCTATTTTGTCCAATCTCTGCGTTATGCTCAGATTTTAATCCTCGAAATATTTCCATATATTCACCAGGGCACTTACTTCGTGGCGCCTCCGGTTAAAATCCTCGCATGCCTTGACCTTGGCCAAAATATCTCATTTCTGGATGGACACTATCAAAATCCTGAGTTTTGTGCAGATACAAAAAAATGAGGTGAGGAACAGTTATGTCTAGACTTTTATGGAAGCCTTCGGAAGAAAGAATTCAAAATTCAAACATGCATCGATTTATGAACTTTATTGGTTTCAAGTACGAAAAAGCATTCACGGAATATGTAGATCTCTACCAGTGGTCCATTGAAAATCTTTCGGATTTCTGGGCATCCTTTTGGGAATTTGCAGAGATCAAGACCTCGACATTTTACGACAGGGTCATAGACGATGAAACCCAAATGCCGGGTGCCAAATGGTTTCCCGGGGCCAGGCTGAACTTTGCAGAAAACATACTCAGATACCGCGATGACCATGTGGCCCTTATTTTCATAGGGGAGGACAAGGAAAACATCAAAGTAACCTATGCCGAGCTCTACAGCGAAGTGGCCCGTGTTGCCGGATCATTAAGAGACGCGGGCGTCAAGGCCGGAGACCGTGTTGCCGGATTCATGCCCAATATGCCGCAGACCATCATCGCTATGCTGGCCGCCACCAGCATCGGCGCGACGTGGTCCTCCTGCTCCCCTGATTTCGGCATAAAAGGTGTGCTCGACCGTTTTGGACAGATTAAACCAAAGGTCCTTTTTACCACAAACGGGTACTGGTTTAAGGGTAAGGATCTGGATTCTTTAACCCGGATTTCCGACATTCTCAAGCAGCTTCCAAGCATTGAAAAGGTGGTCGTGGTCCCCTATACCCAGCCGAATCCCGATATCAGCCATGTGCCCAATGGTGTCTTTTACGAAGATTTCAAGTCTTCGGAAACAGGCCTTGAAATCGAATTCGAGCAACTGCCCTTCGATCACCCCCTTTACATTATGTATTCTTCCGGTACAACGGGCCTTCCCAAGTGCATGGTCCAGAGCGCCGGCGGGATCCTTTTAAACCAGTTGAAAGAGCTCCTGCTGCACACCGATTTGAAACGTGATGACACCATCTTTTATTTTACCACCTGCGGCTGGATGATGTGGAACTGGCTTACCTGTTCCCTGGGTGTGGGAGCGACCCTGGTCCTCTATGACGGCAATCCGTTTCATCCGTCTCCGGGGGCCCTGTGGCAGATGACCCAGGATGAGAAAATAACCGTTTTCGGCACCAGTGCCGGATACATTGCCGCCCTTCAAAACGCCGGCGTCAAACCGGGAACAGAATATGACCTGTCCTCTTTGAGGACATTGCTTTCCACCGGCTCTCCCCTCTCTGAAGAAGACTTTGAATTCGTCTACCGCGATATAAAGGAAGAGCTCCAGTTGTCATCCATCTCAGGCGGATCGGATATCAACGGTTGTTTTGCCCTGGGTAACCCCATGGGGCCGGTCTACTCGGGCGAATTACAATGTAGAGGATTGGGAATGAAGGTGGAGGCCTTTGATGATGACGGGAACCCCGTCATAAACCAGCAGGGCGAACTGGTCTGCACGGCCCCGTCCCCTTCCATGCCCATCTATTTCTGGGATGATCCAAAAAATGAAAAATACCATTCCGCCTATTTTGATGTCTATCCCAACATTTGGAGGCATGGGGATTACATCGAAATCAATGACCGCGGCGGGGTCGTAATCTATGGGAGATCAGATGCCACACTCAACCCAGGCGGTGTACGCATTGGAACTGCGGAGATCTACCGCCAGGTGGAACTGGTGGAAGAGATTCAGGACAGCATCGTGGTAGGACAGTATTGGGATAATGATGTCCGTGTGATCCTTTTTGTTCAGATGACCAAAGGTTACGAACTGACCGAAGCCCTGATGAAAAAAATAAAGACGGCAATCCGCACCAACGCCTCACCAAGACACGTTCCGGCAAAGATCCTTGCCGTAAAAGAGATTCCCTACACACTGAATATGAAAAAGGTGGAACTGGCCGTCAAAAAAGTCATCCACAACCAGCCTGTAACCAATAAAGACGCCCTGAAGAATCCTGAGGTACTTGATCTCTTCATGGATTTACCAGAGCTTCAGGAAGATTAGCCGGGTCGGTCCGAGGGCGTCGGAAGACAGATCGCCACGGTTGAGGAGGGCAGAGAGATCTTCCACTTGGACGATTAAGAAGCGATTGCGTAAGATATTGACATTAACCTTAAGCCACTCCATATTACATTTTTTAACTGCCCCCCTTCCACGGGGGGCAAACATTTATGGAGAAGAATTCTTAAATGATTCAATGTGAAAAGATAAGGCCCTTAAAACAAGCCATTCAGGAACATATCCGCCCGGGTATGAGCATTCATATCTCCGACCTTTTTTCCTTTCCCATAGGTTCCATGATGGAGCTCACCCGCCAGTTTTTCGGGACTGATGCGCGGTTTACACTCATTGTCGCCGCCGCCATGAGCGAGATCGTTCCCCTTTTGGCAGGCGGATGCGTAAAGAAAGTCATTCATTCTTTTGCAGGCCAGATCTATCCCACAGCAGGCCCTAACCCTTCCCTTCAGGAGTATTTTAAATCCGGAAAGGTGGACTTTGAACGATGGTCCATGCTGGCGCTCACCCTGCGTCTGGCGGCCGCTGCCATGAATGTGGGCTATCTTCCCACACGATCCCTTGTGGGAAGCGACATTGGAAAGGAAAACCACGAGAATTTCAAGGTCATCCCCGACCCCTTTGGCGAAGAAGAGCCCATGGGGGTCATCAAGGCCCTTGCCCCGGATATCAGCATCATTCACGGTTTAATGGGGGACCCTCTGGGAAATACCATCATTTCTCCCCTTAGCGTGACCGCTGTACAGGGGGTGTTTGCCAGTAAAAAGGGCGCCGTTGTCACAGTTGAAAAGATCGTTCCCACAGAGGTCTTACGGAAATATTCACACCAGGTCAAGATTCCATCCTATCTGGTCAAAAGCATTACCGAGTTACCCTTTGGAGCCCACCCCTGGTGCATGCTGTCTCCCAACATCGAGGAAGTGGAAGGGTATGACTATGATTACGATTTTATTGTCCAGGGTCGGGAAAATACCGCTGATCTCGAGAATATCAAGTCGCTGATTCAGAAATGGATTAGGAATTGCCCGTCCCACGAGGACTACCTGGACATGGTGGGCAGGGACCGTCTGGCGCAACTCAAGGAAAGCTACCGCAGGACCAAGGAACAGGGGTCGATTCCCCTCCGCATCACACCCAGAAAGACCCTTGTATCCTTTACACCTCAGGAGATTCGAATCTATGCGGTAACCATGAAGATCGCCAAGATCATGAAAAAAAGAGGCTACCCCCTGCTGGTTGCAGGTATCGGAATCGGCAATTTGGCTTCATGGATCGCCAAGGAACTCTTGAAAAGAGAAGGCATCCACTTTGATGTGGCCGTGGATACCGGCATTATCGGTTACGAGCCCCAGCCGGGCGACCCTTTTATATTCAGCCTGAATACCATATTTGCGGCAAACATTCTTACAGGCGTCAATGAGACCTACACACAATACTTTCAAAAGGGCAGGAACCGCACTCTGGGTGTACTGGGAAGCGGTCAGATCGATAAATTCGGGAACCTGAACAGCACGTTCATTCCTCCGGACATATACCTGCCCGGCTCCGGAGGGGCCAATGATGTGGCCTCCTATTCCGATGAAACCCTGGTAACCATGCCCCAGTCCTCCAGAAGGTTTGTAGATCAGGTCCCATACATCACCTGCCCGGGAGATAGTGTGCGGACCCTTATCTCCGATCTGGGCGTGTTTGAAAAACCATTGGGAGAAAAGGAGTTTCTGCTGACAGAATATTTCGAATTTACTGAGGGCTGTGAAGAAAAGGAATGCGTCAGGGCCATACAGGAAAAATGCGGATGGGATGTAAAAGTAGCCCCAGAACTGAAAGTTGTTTCAGCCCCCCCGCCGGCATTTATGGACGTACTCAATGCCTATGATCCGGAAGGGCATTTTCGGGAGGGGTTCGTGTAATATCTGGTTCTTCTCCCAATTAGTTGGGAGAAAGGGTTCAAGGGGTCAAGGGTTCAAGCCTTGTATAGTGAGTTTTTTCGGAAATCGTCTAAATATTAACTTTTCATGAGACCATCAAACTGTGATTAAACAAAAACCGGGGTAAGTCGTAACCATTCTCACCCCGGTCTTATTAAACCTTCCTTTGAAAATCATCTTGGCACCGATTTGAAGCAAGATTGAACAAACCGGCTCGTGTGAACTTAATAAACGACGATCTTTCCCCTTGATGCTTGAGGACGATCGCCCCAGGTGACTTTATATTCGTAAACGCCCGGCTCCATGAAACGCAAACTTTCGGTTCCGCCATTGGCCATGACCACCGCCTTGTAACACGCCGTAGCCGCGTCCAGTTTAAATCCTTCAGCAGCCTTTGTTACGGACTGGCATGTCTTCCCTTCCTCAAATATCACACCCACCTTGTTGAGCCCATCATTTGCAAATACGATTATCGTGCCCTTTCTGACACTCAATATTTCCGGTTCAATTAAAAATGGAATTTGATAACTCGTGCCTGCAGCGACATTTAATTTGAGTCGGATGATACGAATATCATCAGAGGCAATCACTGCTTGAGGAGCGACCAAATAAATACCCATAACAAAAAGTAAAACTGGCACCAATAGTTTGAATTTTTTCATGATTCAGATCTCCTTTCCATCTAATAAATTAAATTTCCTTTCCAGTTTAGTTATTTTCATTATAGCAACGTTCTAGAATAAGTCAACCTGTTAGTGACAGGAAAACATGGTTACGTTGGGAAAACCTATAATTGCTGATGTGTGGTGATTTACACCGTCTTTTGAGACGAATACCCTCTTTCGAGGCGATGGTCGGGGCTCGCATGCCTGTGGAAGTGAGGCTCCTCCCGTAGAACGGGAGGCCTCAGGATGCCCCCTCAAACGCGATTCACACGGGTAAACCCTAACGTTGCATAAATACTGTCGACAAAAACCGTTTCACTCGCGTTATAGTGCATGAAATGCACGCGTGATCATGTTTTCTGAACCTTATGTATGGTCCGGAAAAAATGACCTCAAGCGAATTCAAAGCACTTTAACGCCTTTTTGAACGAAGTTTTATGCAACGTTAGGGTAAAGGCAGAACAGACTGTAATATAATCGATGTTTTTTACCCCATTAGAGAAGACTACATGGGTTATGTTCGCAGTATATAGGTTTCTAAAAAAAAGAATCTGGACGCGGATAAACGCAGATGAATGTAGATTATTAGCTCTTGACCCTATCGGCGCATACCTGCGGAAATCTGCCTGCCCAATGGAATGCCTTTGTTTTAATATTCCATCGGGGCGTCCCAAAAACATTATCCTAAGGACTATAGAATGATGGGGGCATGTCGGTTACGTTTCTCGTTCCCACGCTCCGCAGCGTGTGAATGTATACAATACGCTTCGTTTAACGATCAAGAGCCAATAAAATCCTTGACAGTAGATCCAAAATTACTGGACTAAGGGGACAGGGCGAAAAAACAATCAAAAAATCCAACACCGGCAGACAAATTGGAAAACAGCAGTACGTTAACGTTAATGAACCCTATAGTTGCATAAATAACATAGCTAACTTGTTTTAAAGACTATAATAATAGACTCATTCAACTTCTTACATGCGCCGCTGGAATTCACTGCAAGTGGCATCCTGAAAACAGTCAAAAGCAGCCATGTTATTTACCCGATGGGAAAGCCGAGGATACCTCATCGACTATGCCTGTCCCGCCGCGGCGGGATTGTCAAGGGTTCGCGGTAAAGTACTACAGCTTCACCCTTTCCGCCTTAGATCTGAGGCA
>JAQYVK010000157.1 GCA_030145585.1 Desulfatiglandales bacterium
GCTTTCCCGGAGGGTAGACAAAATTGAGAAAAGACATAGACTTTATAACTCCTCAATACGGTGGATATAAATTAGGCATTATAAAACAGTAAAACGCGTTTGATTTGTTGTTTATAAAATTCTTCTCGATTTTGTTTACGCTCAATTAGGGTATATTTTTTTATTTTAATTACCATTTAGTCGATTTACAAACAAGAAATGATACACTTCCGGATAAAAAAATTGTGTGGACCAATCAAACCTTGATCGAAACAGGGGGTTTGTCTATATTAATAACGTTCAACCTTCGGTTGCTCAGTGGAAATAGGTCCTTAAATTAACACTTTCATTTAAATATATAACTATTTGATATTAAAATTATTACATGAATCATTATAACTTCCTATAAACAATTAAAACCAAAAGGGTTTAAGCATTTATTCAAAATTGAAGACATCTTAGGAGAGTCGTAATGGGTTTTACCATCAACAAAGAAGAAGCGCAGGACTTATTAGATAAGAAACGAAATCTCTTGAGCAGAGGTCTGACCTATGCAGAGAAGATTCTTTTTCTCCACGAAGGGAAAGAAAGCAAGGGCAAGATTCTAGCCCGCGGAAAGGACCAAATAAAGCTCTTTCCCGATCGCGTCGCCATGCAGGATGCCACGGGTCAGATGGTCATGTTGCAATTTATTCAGGCCGGCCGGGAAAGGACTCAGGTCGATGCAACAATGCACTGTGACCATCTTCTGAGGGCGAGCGAAGGGGCAAAAGTGGATCTGGAGAAGGCGTTTACCACAAACAAGGAAGTCTATTATTTCCTGTCGTCATCCGCCGCCAGATACGGGATTGGGTTCTGGGGTCCTGGCTCCGGGATCATTCACCAGGTTCTCCTCGAAAATTATGCCGTCCCCGGAGGAATGATGATCGGCACCGATTCACATACACCCAATGCGGGAGGACTTGGCATGCTTGCCATCGGCGTGGGAGGGGCTGATGCGGCCGAGGTCATGGCCGGCCTTGCCTGGGAGACCACGCTTCCCTATGTGGTCGGCGTCCATCTCACCGGCCAATTGAAGGGATGGGCTTCTGCCAAAGACGTCATTCTTGAGATACTGGACAGGTTCACTGTAAAGGGGGGTACAGGGAAAATCTTTGAGTATTTTGGTGAAGGTGCAAAGACGCTTTCCGCCACCCAAAAGGCCACCATTACAAATATGGGTGCCGAGCTAGGGGCTACTTCTTCTGTCTTTGTCTATGATGAATCTATGGATGCATACCTGAGAAACGTGGGTCGCTCCGAGGATGCCGACCGGGCAAAAGCTCTGGCTCAGATCTTTATGCAAGATGACATCTGCGTGAAGACTCCGGAAAAGATATATGATGAATGGGTAGAAATCGATCTCGGTAAAGTCAGCCACGCCCATACGGGGCCGTTCAGCCCTGACAGGGTCACCCGGGTTGAGGATTTCAAGCCCCTTCTTCAGGCTGAAAAATGGCCTGAGGAGGTCTCGGCCGTACTCTTGGGATCATGCACCAACTCATCTTACTCCGATCTCTATGCGGCTGCGCAAGTTCTTGAGCAGGCGAGGAAACATGGATTGAAAGCCAAGGTTCCATTCATGCTGTCTCCAGGTTCCGAACAAGTCTTTGAGACTATAAAGAGGGACGGTATTCTAGAGAAAATCGAACAAGCAGGTGCAGTCGTCCTCACGGCTTCCTGCGGCCCCTGCATCGGTCAGTGGGACAGGACGGATGTAAAGGAAGATATTCCAAACTGTCTTTTCACCACGTTTAACAGGAATTTTAAGGGCAGAAACGATGCCAATCCAGAAACTCGTGCTTTCCTGACCTCCCCGGCCATAGCCGCCGCACTCGCCCTTTCCGGAGACGCAGGCTTTGACCCCCAAGTCGACCCATTGATCGGCACCGACGGTAAAGAATTCAGGCTTGAGCCCCCAAATCCTCCCGCATTGCCTGAAGGAGGCCTTGTGAGCGAAAAAAGTGCTTTTGTTGCTCCCCTCGATGATACTGAAAAGATCCAAGTCAAAATTGATCCCGACTCAGAGAGACTGGAACTGCTCAAACCCTTTGAACCATGGAACGGCAAAGATTTTCTGAACTTGCCCGTCCTGGTCAAAACCAAAGGTAAGACCACCACCGATCACATCTCTCCCGGTGGTAAATGGCTCCGATTTAGGGGCCATCTGACCAATATTTCACGCAACATGCTGGAAGGTGCAGTGAATGCTTTCACAGGAGAATCAGGTCACGGGACCGATGTCTTGACCGGAGAAAAAGGCCTGCGATTCTCTGATCTCGCCGAAATTTATCAGGAAAAAAACGGAGGTTTTGTGATCATCGGGGACGAGAATTACGGAGAGGGTTCCAGTCGGGAGCACGCTGCTATGAGTCCGAGGTTTATGGGCGCCAAGGCCGTCGTGGTCAGGTCCTTTGCAAGGATCCATGAAGCTAACCTGAAAAAGCAGGGGATCCTGCCGTTTGTCTTTGTCGACCCCATGGATTATGAAAAAATCGAACAGTATGACAGGATCAGCCTGCTCAATCTTGCAGATCTTGCGCCTGGGAAGCGGGTGAAGATGGTTGTAACTCCTCAGGAAGGCTCCCCTTATGACCTGTCTCTGAAACACACCCTGACAGAGGAACAGATAGGTTGGTTCAGGGCAGGTTCTGCACTAAACACCCTTAAAGAAGGATTCAAGGATTCGAGGGTTCAAGTGGTCAAGTGAACTAAAAACGAATATCGAATCTCGAGCAAGGAATACCGAATAGTGCAGTTTATTTCACTTCGAAATTTATTATTCCTTGTTCGCTCTTCTGCTGGTCTTTTTTACATGTTTTTCGTATGAAGTGTTCCCGCGTGAGCGGGATGCATGTTTTGGCCGGACAAGTCGTCCGGCCAAATGTCTGCGTGAGTCGAGTGACCCTGAGAGCGGCCGGTTGTAAAGGCTAATTTTCACAACCGGCACCGAAGGGGAACGGGTGGTTAATGATATTGGGGAAAGGCGTGGCATGGCAATTGAATGAAGACCGAAAATGTTCCGATTTGGTACGCCGCACTACCT
>JAQYVK010000158.1 GCA_030145585.1 Desulfatiglandales bacterium
GATGCTTAATTTCTTACAAAAGGCCCCCTTTTGTAGACGCTCAATTTCTTACAAAAGGCCCCCTTTTGTAGACGCTCAATTTCTTACAAAAGGCCCTCTCTCTTTTGAGGCCGTGTCGTAGTGAATAAAACCCGTCATTCCGGACGAGCGACGCGGAGCATAGCGAGATCCGGAATCCAGGGAAATGGCGACATCTTGAGGACTTCTGGATTCCGGCTTTCGCCGGAATGACGACGTGCTGGCTCGCACCCCATTTCACGGGGTAAGGCCGGATGAAAAATTGTGACACAGTCTCTTCAGGGGGTATCCTTTGAAATGGCCTTGTTCTCTTTGACTTTGGGTCTGATCCCAATAAACAGGATACCGTCTAATGTAAAAATACTCGAGATATCCATGTTGATGGTCAAAGACTTGTCGCCGATTTTGGTGATAATGGGCTCCAGCTTTTGAATCTCAATGGGAAATTCCCTGCCCTCTATCAGGGCGGCCAGGAGCGGCACCAAGACTTGTTCCTCGGTCTTTTCCTGAATGATTTCGGGTCTGACGTAGAGGACATTTCTTCCCTTGTCATATCTGATTGAACCCTCACATTCGAAGGACAAACGAACGTCCCCAAAGTTCAGTTCCACAGGCCTTTTGCCAATCTTCTTATTATAAACGATGTTCTCGCCATGCATCTTCATGGAAAAGGAGATTTTATCGTTCCCAAGCTTCAATCGATCTACAGATTCGATCCAAATCACGCCGGAAAAGGATTTTTTTCTTGTTATTTTAACCGGGAGGGTATCATTGATGAACTCAGTCATGAGTTCTTCGGGAATGGCGATGGTCATTTCTTCCTTCTTGAGTTCCCCGGTCGAAGAGTGCGGAAGAAACAGCGTTCCACAGAAAATTGAAACAAAAATGATGAGGTATGTCTTTTTTGTCATTTGATTAATGATCCCCTCTCACACTGGCGGCGAATGTGCTCAGGTTAGGTTGGATAAGTTTTATCTCGATCCAAGCACTTTACCGATATTCTTTTATATTAACCGCCCGCTCCCATTCGTGCCGGTTGTGATAATTAGCCTTTACAACCGGCCGCTCAGGGCAAGGTCGCTCGAGTCACCCGCCGTCGCTTGCCCACCTGCAGTGGGCCAGCTATGGCAGGGCAGGCAGAGTTCACAGAGGGTTTTTTCTTATTTCTTTTCGCTGAGACGCCGAAAAGAAATAAACCCAAGCCCTCTGGGCGGTAAAATTGGAAATTTGGCAGTACCAGGTGCCCACTCATGATATACTTCTTCACCAATATCCAAGCATCTTGGTAATCAATTCATAGGAAGCGAAGCTTCAGTTGGTTTTCATTTTCCGCCATCTCAGCGTCCTCCGCCTCTCGAATGAAATCCCGCAGAGCGGGATGAATGGGTGGTGAAAATATGTTTTCGCCTGTTTCGGAGCCCTAACTACCTATCTGTCTATATATGATATTAAAAACAGAGGACAATTGCAAATAGGTCATTGAAAATCTATGCCCGGTCCTGGTAACCGCCTCTGATACCTTGTTTCGAAAACACAACTTGCCACAACTGGTTCCTTCTCGCCCTGAAACTGCCCGCGCATGAAAGAAGGTAATAGGCCCACATTCTATAGAATCTCTCATCATACCCATCTTTGATTTGGTCCCAGTTTTCGGTGAAGTTTTGGTACCAGGCCATCAAGGTTTTGTCATAGTACTGCCCAAAGCTATGCCAATCTTCAAGAACGAATAGTCCCTCGGCGGCAATAGTGATCTGCTTCGCCGAAGGCAGCATCGAATTCGGGAAAATGTACTTATTAATCCATTGATCCGTTGAATTCACGGATGAATTTCCAGCAATCGTATGAAGTAGAAAAAGGCCGTTTGTTACCAAACATCGATGAACCACTTTCATAAAGGTCTTGAAGTTTTTGGACCCCACGTGTTCAAACATGCCGATCGAAATAATACGTTCAAATTCATCATTTAATTCCCTGTAATCCTGTAGTTTGATATCAACGTCCAGCCCCTGGCAGTCCTTCCTGGCGTATTCCACTTGTTCTCGGGAAACCGTTACGCCCGTTACTTTGACATCAAATTTTTCGGCCGCATATTTGGCAAAGCCGCCCCAGCCGCAACCTATGTCTAACACTCTCATCCCTGGTTTCAAGCCCATCTTTCGGCAGATTAATTCCAGCTTGGCTTCCTGAGCATCTTCGAGCGTCATTGCTTTATGCCAATAAGCACAGGAATAGTTCATACGTTTGTCCAGCATCATGGAGAAGAGGCTATTGCCGATGTCATAGTGTCGTTTCCCAATGACATGGGCCTTTGATCACCTTTGAGCATTTATAAACTTCGCCTTCATAACAGCCCATAGAGCCCGTTTGGTTTTTTTCACTTTCTTATCCAACCGGGCATCGAGGATTCTATCAAAAAAATGATCAAGGGCTTCACAGTCCCACCAGCCATCCATGTAGCTTTCCCCCAAAGCAAGAGAACCACCGGCTAAGACCCTTTCAAAAAAATTTGGGTTGTGTATCTGGATGTCCCTATATCTGTTCCCATTGATCTGAACATCTGTATAATCAAAGAGTTCCTGAATCACTTGTTTCCCATTTGACTTTTTCATAGACTTAACCTGTATTTCCGATTGCTTTTTGCATTGGTGTTTGATTAACATAGGGAAATCGGAACTTCAAATATTTTAATGACAGATGAGGGG
>JAQYVK010000159.1 GCA_030145585.1 Desulfatiglandales bacterium
TTCGTGGGCGCCATTGCCACAGTGAAGTCCCCCACCACCCGGCCATCCCCTAGGAATGCCCTTCTCGTTCGCCAAGCCTGCCACCATGGGAAACAGAAAGTCGGTTGTATTCCTCATGACGCGGCAAGTCGTCCCCTGCAAGAGGATCTTTTTGGGATCTTCGGCAATAACCTTTTCCAATTTTGCAACGATTTCACTTATGGCCTCCTCCCACGAAATTTCTTTCCATTTGGGATCCACATGAAGGCCCTTTTCAGGATTCGTCCTTCTCAAAGGCTTATTTAATCGGTTGGGATCATACAGCACCTGAAGCCCGGCTGTCCCCTTGCTGCACAATCCGCCCTCTGAGCCAAGGGTCGAATTCGGCTCCCCATCGATCTTCACTGCAACTCCGTTGACACGCCGTACATTCACTGCACATTGGGCATAACACCGGCCACACTGAGTCGGAATCCGAACATCTTCTTGAATACGTCCCTCTCTTTCCATCAAAACCCCCGAGTACTGAATCCACGCCCAAAGGACATAGCCTTGATTTGTCGTAGAAAAAGGACTGTCACTTTGGAACATTGGATTTTAAATTTCAAATGCCAAAGCTCAAATGTCAAATGAAATCCCAATGTCAAATGTCAAATTTTAAGATGGTAGTCTCAGCCGTTCCGCTTCTTGGGAGATATAATAGAAGAAAATATTAGAGTGAGCTCTTGGGCTTCATTCCACAACTCTTTGCATTCATCTTTCCTTTGTGGATTAGCCCTTGCAATCATTCTTAACCAGTGCTTGGTCTCTTTAGATTCCTTTTTACAGATTGCAATTTTATGTCTAAAGTCCCTTTTAGACTCCGCCCCATCCGCCTCCATATAGTTAGCCCCAATACTCGTCCCCGACTTAATTATCTGTTTAATCAGTTCATAGTTCACAGTATTTTTTGGTAAAGTTTTAACAAAATCTATAATCTTCTCGCCAAATACCGCTGTTCTCTCTTCAAGATCATATTTATTAATTTTTGACATTGATTCTTCGGACCTTTTGAGGAGATCCTTTAATTGGTCTCGGTTTTGACATTTGGATTTTGTCATTCATTTGGCATTTGGATTTTGACATTTGACATTGGTGACCTTTTCTTCTTGTCTTATCCTTTTAACTCCATGTGCTCTGTTCTATGTACTCTGTTCTACCTTTCTGACGCTGACTCTTACTGCCGTTTCGATATTCCCGCAGACCGGGTCCATATGTTCGAAATCAAAAGGCAGGAGGGTGTCAAAATTGGTCCCTTTTCCCTTGGCAATAGGCTGCCCTTTGGCCCAATGTCCGGCTGTAGCGGCAATACCCACAGTCTGGGGGTGTTGGCCTTCGAGGAGTTTTACGATACCGCGGGCCTTCCGACCCTGATAGGTCTCAATTTCGATAGTATCCCCATCTTCTATCCCTTTTTCCAGGGCCTTGTCGCTGTGCATTGTGATGTTATAAGTATAGGGGTTCATTCGACTCGCCTCATCCAACCAGGGTTGTTCCATGGTACTTGAACCGCTGTGAAGGATATCCCGATAGGAATAGCAATAGAGGTCATACTTCGGGTCGTCTACCTTGTGGATTGTGCATGGAAACCAGGAAATAAGCGGCGTGTAGTGTTCCTCATCAAAACGAAGGCCCGTCTCTTTGTTGATCTTTTTCATCTCCTCACCCATATGCACCAGGTACTCCATATATATCGGCACCCTGACATCCGTAAACCACATCCAATAGGCTTCTTCAACCTGTTTTGGCCAACGGATGAAACCGTTCTTTTTGAACCATTCCCAGTCATGTTCGGCCCCAAAGAGACTCTTGACCACCCGGTCCCCCACAACGTCCGTCGTCGGCCTGTCCGACGGTTTGAGGTGATATTCGTCGTTTATTGGAAAGATGTTGTTGCATTTTTCACTAAATTCGGCAACCAGGTCACGCCCCATCTCCTTACCGAGTCTCTCCAACAGTTCAAGCCCTACGTTGTATGATATCTTCCGCTCTCCTGTGGGTTCCACAATCGGCTGGACAATGTGAACACACCAGTCTTCCATGCCATAGGCATGATTAAAGTTCTGGGAAAGGCCCACATTCCACTGGGCCTGCTCGAGGTAGCAGGCATCAGGAAGAACCATATCCGCAAATCCTTCGGTCAATTCCGATTGCATCAGTTCGAAACTCAAGATAAAGGGGATCTCCTTCAGCGCCCCCGCAATGGCATCGGTATCAGCGGTACTTATGGCGATGTTGGTGTTCGTGCTGATCAACATGTCAATCTCAGGCCTGGCGCCCAATTTATCCCAAACTTCTTCCCGGTCCGTTCCGCCCAATAAGTATTTAAAAAGACCGATCGGTTGCATGTCTAACAAACCGTGGTTGCGAGTGTACCGGGGCAAAGGAATGGGCCATTCTCCATGGTCTGGTAAATTCCAGTGCTGCCAGCCACAGAAGGGACCAAAACGCTTTGTGGTCAGAAATCCATCAATGCCTTTGTAGGGTTCATATTTTAATGAGCTGGGCCCATCCATCCCTGGATAGCCCAGAGTTCTGGACGGCCAGCTTGTCGTGCCGCCAGGAACCTCGACTGCACCCACCAGACAGGCGATCAGGTTTACGGCAAAGCAAGAGTGGTACGAATTCTCATGACCCTGGCCGCCTCGAAATATGACTGCACCCACTGGCCTGTATGGAAGTGTGTGACCATCGATGGTTATCGTACTTCCAACACGTGCTTCCGTGGCGTATTCTTGAGCGATCCGTCGTATTGTTTCAGGCGGAACCGAGCTGACCTCAGAGGCCATTTCCGGTGTATAGGTCTTCAAATGTTCTTTTAAAAGAACGAAGGAAGGCTTACACTTTATGCCGTTGACTTCATATTCTCCCTCTAGTGCATAATTCTTGATGCTTGGATCATCATACACTTTCGCTTTGCCTTCACCCGCATCCCACACAAGCGGTTTGTTGGTCTCATCATCTCCTACCCAAGTCAACTCCGCCCCGGTCATATGGTTGTGTCCTTTGACCCCCCGGGCCGGTCCGTTTTCTCGCACGTACTTCATGTCCGGACCCACCAGGTATGGGGCGTTGGATTTGAGCTTGAGGAACTCCTCGTCGATGATTCCAAGTTCATTGACAATAATGTTGCACATCGCCAGGATGACCGCTGCATCCGTCCCGGGAATAATGGGAACCCACTCTGAGGACGACGACGTCCCTGCAGAGGTACTGCACCTCGGGTCAAAGACGACCATTTTCATCCCCCGGGTTTTGGCCTCGGCTGCCACCTTGGCGGAAAACATGGCGGAGTGGCCCGAACCATGTCCTTTACTTGAACCAAAGAAAATCGAATAGTTGCAATATTTGAAATCCGGCACGATGGACCATGAGCCGTGGACAAGACCGCCTACCGGATGGGCGCCGTTACCACAATGGAGACCGACACCCATCACATATAAACTTGCCTGTCCAAATACGGAATTGAGCACGTGCATCACAGTGTGGGGCTGCCAATTGACGCCTGCTACGCCTGCCAGCTTCTTGGGATTTTCCTCGTAGATCTTCTTGAGCCTGGGGACAATCTCGTCAAAGGCCTCATCCCAGGTAATCTCCTTCCATTTCGGATCGACACCGGGTCCCTTTTCAGGATTGGTCCTTCTGAGGGGGGTATTCAGCCGGTTGGGATCATATAGGACCTGAAGCCCGGCTGTTCCTTTGGGGCACAACCCTCCCATGGCCCCTTGGGTACTGTCGGGTTGGCCTTCTATTTTTACGGCGACACCATTCACCCGACGTACTTTGGTCCCACATAGGCCGTAACAACGCCCACACATCGAGGGAATCCACACATCTTCTTTAATTTCACGATTCTTGTTTCCCATCAAAACCTCCAAAATGCATAGCGCATGGAGCATAGCGCATAGCGTAAAAATAATATCACGAAAACACGAAAGAATGAAAATACGAAAATTTTATTAGCCACAGACGCACACTGACCGACACAGACGTTTGAATAATTCATAGGGATTGTTTAACATTCCCGCTGTGCGGGAGTTCAAGATTAATGAATCTTGAACAGTGGGTTAAGGCTTTAAAAGAACAATGAACTCGTTCATTATTTTTTCAAACGCCTTATCCCCATATGTTAAACAATCTTTCCCTCACTACTTTTTATTACTTATATCCGGTAGATCCTGCTTGCCACGCCATAGCTGTGGTTTTAGCGACGGCGGGTTAATACCGGCAAATGAAAACCACCCGTCCACCTTCGGTGGAGAAAACCTGCACATTCTTCATAATCGACTTTCTTTCAATCCTATCGAAAATTGACAATGTGGATATGGAAAGGAAAAAAGTCCCGAAGGGATGAGCACTTTTGTTCGATCGGCATCTCCCGATCGAACAAAAAAAGAAAAATCACTCTGTGCTCTCCGTGTCTCCGTGGTGAAAATCTTATTTTCGTGTTTTCAATCTTTCGTGCTTTCGTGATAGTTTCTTATATTTTTTACTGTCTGCGCTACCTGTCCGCCATAGCCTTTAGGCGACGGCGGATGTGCTCCGCGGCTTCACGGCTGCTAATATGGGCACTAAAATATCAAGTGCTTTATCGATCTCATCTTTCGTTACAATTAACGGCGGTGTAAAAGCAAGCCGATCTGATGCCCGGACTAAGAGCCCTTTATCACGTGCCTCATTGCCAATTTCCATGGGCACGTTTTGTTCAATTGGAAAGGGGGTATGATTCGCTTTGTCTGTGACGATCTCTACACCTATCATCAAACCAAGCCCCGCAACCTCACCGATGCATGGCATGGATTCACATTCAGCCTTCAAGCGATTTAAGGCATAGCTGCCCATTTCAGCCGTGTTCTCGACAACGTTATCCCTTTCATAAATCTCCATGACTTTGGTCGCGGCGGCAGAGCAAACAGGGTGTCCGCTGTATGTGAAACCGAATACCGGGGCCCCTTTTAGTCCCTCAACGACTGCATCGCTTATAGCTACGGCTCCAAATGGGAGATAAGCACTGGTCAGCCCCTTGGCCAAGGCCATCATGTCCGGGACGACATCCCAGTGTTCAACGGCAAACATTTTACCTGTACGACCAAACCCGGTCATGACCTCGTCCGCAATCAACAAAACATCATTCTCGGTACATATCTTTCTGACCATGGGCCAATATTCCGGGGGAGGGACGATTGAGCCGGCTGTGCCATGCACAGGTTCGGCAACAAATGCGGCTACACTGTCCGGCCCCTCTTGTTTGATAGTGTAAGCAAGAAACTTGGCACAATACATGTCACAATCAGGATACTTCAGGTCAAAGGCGCATCGATAACAATAATAACTGGGGATGCGCAGGAATCCGGGTACAACAGGTTGTACCCCAGCTGCAAACTGGCCGTATCTCAAAGCCGTTGCTGACACTGCCCCGAAATTTACACCATGGTATGAGTTGTGAAGGCTGATAATTTTGAACTTACCGCCCTTATTTTGGTTCTTCCAATAAGTGCGTGCGATCCTGAAGGATGTGTCTATACTGCCTGAACCGCCCAGCGTATAGAAAAAATGGTTCAATCCGGATGGGGTCAACTGAGCCAGTTTTCGACTGCACTCGATATTTGCCGTATTGCAATTTCCGAAGAATGAGTGACTGTATGCCAGTTGTTTCATTTGTTCAGTAACCGCTTCGGCAATTTCTTTTTGACCATACCCTAAATTTATACAAGTTAATTGTGATGCCCCATCGAGGTATTGTTTACCATCCGAGTCGATGATATAAACACCGTCGCCCCCTACCATTACGATCGTTGGATCCGCCCCGACAGGGGCCATTGGGTGGATAACGTGCTCCTTGTCCCA
>JAQYVK010000160.1 GCA_030145585.1 Desulfatiglandales bacterium
TATCAGAGATCTCAAGAAAAAATTGACCAAAGAAGGTTTTTTCTCAGAAATCAAGGAACGGCGATTCTATGATAAGCCGAGTGTTCAGAAAAAGAAAAAGCAGGCCAAGGCTGCCAAAAGACGCCGTAAAAGAATGAGAAAATTTCCCTAAGATGTGGTCTCGTTGAAGTGATGACCCTTCCCACATCATCTTCCCCCCTTAGACAAATCCCCGCTCTTCAGCGGCCTCAATATAGGGCAGGGGATAATCTTTTTGGCCGTCTCAGGGTGTGAAAGTTGGACCTTGTTTTTCCTTGACAAAAATGAGGTTAGCGGGTAAATACGCGACCACTGTTGGCCCTTAAAACATTATTAAATCAAACTGTTGGCAAAGAGGATTCCCCATGGAAAATAAAGATCACTCCTCTGAAAATCCTACGATAGGATCCCTTTTCTCCGCTCTTCCCGACCGCCTCTCATCCTATATTTCTGAATTGGTCTCGAAACCGTTCCAAAGCGGACTGGTCTATTTTCTTGCCGGCCTCCTACCCTCCCTTCTCATTGGTTGGATACTTTTCCCCATGGCCCTTTATTCCAAGCAGATGCAGCCGGTCAATTTCAGCCACCAGCTTCATTTGGACCCGGAAGTGGTGGATACCATCGAGGGTGATACGGAGCAGGAAAGATGTTTTTATTGCCATGCTTTTCGTGACGACGGCACTTTTGTGGGCATACCAAATCTTGAAAGCTGCATGGAATGTCATGATGATCCGGAATCCCCTTTGGGTGAGACCCCCGGCGAGGAAAAATTTATGCGGGAATACGTGGCCGAGGAGAAGGAAATACCCTGGCTTGTCTATTCAAAACAGCCTGACAATGTCTATTTTTCCCATATCGCCATGGTGAAAATGGGTGAGATGGCTTGTGAAACCTGCCATGGGGACCACGCCAAGACAGACCAATTGCCCGTCTTTCGAAAAAACCGCTTGTCCGGTTACAGCATTAACATCTGGGGTAAAAATATCACAGGTTTTAAGATCAATACCTGGGACCGTATGAAAATGGATGATTGTGCCGATTGTCATACGGAAAAGGGATTCGAAGAACACAACGCCTGCTTTGTCTGCCACAAGTGAGGGAAAGAGCGACATGGAATATAATTTAAAAAATCTCGCTAAATTGATTGCTCTCAACAGAAGAAATTTCATCAAACTGATCGTCGGCGGCGCGGTCGGAATCAATATGACACCCCTGCCCTGGAAATTCACGGACGATATAGCCATCTGGACCCAGAACTGGCCCTGGGTTCCTGTCCCTCCTGTCGGCGAGTTTTCCCATATCAATTCTGTCTGCACCATGTGCCCCGGCGGTTGTGGCGTTCGGGTACGTAAGGTGGGTAACAGGGCCGTGAAGATCGAGGGGCGTACGGACTACCCGGTGAACCCTGGTGGCCTTTGTCCCCTGGGCGAGGGAGGCCTTCAACTCCTGTATAATGAAAATATAAGGGTCACCGGCCCCATGAAAAGGGTCGGTCCACGAGGTTCCGGAAAGTTCATGCCGATCTCTTGGGAGGAGGCCCTCCGGGAGCTGAGTGGTCGGATTGGGGACTTGAGGAAGAAGAAGAGCCCGGAGGCCTTGGCTGCCATTGACGGACATCCTGCCAGATCTTCCATGTCCCTATTGATACAGCGGTTACTCCAGGCCGTCGGAAGCCCCAATTATTTCAGGATTCCCTCGGTGGAAGACACTTATTCCATGTTGAACCTGCTCATGCAGGGGACTGATGGACCTGTGGCCTATGATCTTGAAAACTCAGATTTTGTGCTCTCTTTCGGATGTGGCCTGATTGAGGGCTGGGGAGCACCGGGAAGGATGATCAACGCCTGGAGGCTCTGGCGCAGCGGTCCGATCAAGGAGAGGCCAACGATCGTTCAGATCGAGGCCCGTGCATCCAACACCGCCTCCAAGGCGGATCAATGGCTTGCCCCACGACCGGGGACGGAAGCAGCTCTTGCCTTGGGTCTCGCCCACGTGATTGTCAGGGAGAATCTTTATGATAGGGACTTTGTCGATAATCAGGCCTTTGGTTTCAGGGACAGGGATACACTCGAAGGGAAGAAGCAAATAGGTTTCAAGAGCCTCGTCCTCGAAAAATATTCTCCCGGAATCGTTGCAAGCATTACGGGATTGAGTTCCACCAGTATCGTCTCTTTGGCCAAATCATTCGCACGCGCGAAGGCGCCTATCGCCCTGTGCGGAAAGGGTAAGGGGGACTTAAATGGGAGTCTCTTTGAATTCATGGCCGTTCAGAGCCTCAATGCCCTTGTGGGCAACATCAATCAGCCTGGCGGCGTTCTCGTCCATGAGCCCCTGCCGCTGAGCCCCTGGCCTGATGTAAACATGGACGCCGTTGCGAGAGATGGGTTCAGAAAAACCCGCCTTGATCAGGCCGCTGGCAAGCGGTTCCCTTTCAGCCGTTCCTTGATCAACAATCTGCCTGAGGCGATTATGGATAGTAGCAAATCGCCGGTGGACACCCTTCTCATCTTTTCGGCAAACCCGGCCCATAACCTATCTGACGCCGGTTCTTTCAGAAACGCCTTACGAAAGATCCCTTTTCTCGTCAGCTTTTCTCCGTATAGAGATGAGACCTCCTTAATGGCCGATCTCATTCTGCCGGATCACACCCATTTGGAAAAAACGGATGATATCGTTTGGCCCACCGGCCTTCAATACCCTCTCTATGGGTTATCTCAGCCGGTGATTGAACCTCTTTACGACACCCGACACAGTGGGGATGTCATCATTCAATTGGCCCGAAAGAGTGACACGGGGGTGGCATCCTCTTTTCCATGGGAAAACTTTGAGGCTTCCTTGAAAGATAGGGCGAAAGGTCTTTATGAATCCGGCCGCGGCCTTACCCGGTATGATGAATCCTCGCCCATATGGAAGAGGCTTTCAGGCCGAAGCCCTGGTGCACCGGACTATAAGAGTTTCGATGAGATGTGGGAAAAGCTAAAATCGGGTGGGTTATGGTACGTTCCGACCCACAATTTTGGAAACCGGGGCGACCTCTTCAGAACCCCCACGGGAAAATTTGAGTTTTTCAGTACCAAAATTAACCAAGTCGTGGAGGAGGTCTCTGAAAGGGGGTTGGGTATTGGAGTGTTGGGCGACGAGGCGGTTTTGCCCCACTATGAGGTTCCCGCATCAAGGACCGACAAGCAGAAATATCCGTTATTAATGATCCCTTATGAATTGATCAACCTCTCGAGCGGCTGGTTGCCCAACCCACCCTATTTGAACAAGACCCTGTTTGACGACCAATTGAGGAAGGAGACATCCTTCGCAGAGATCAACCCGGAGACCGCTAAAACCTATCGATTGAGACAGGGCGATCGGGTCATCATTCAGTCACCGAAGGGCGAGCTTGTGGTCCGCGTGAACCTCTTTGAGGGTGCCATGCCGGAGGTTGTTTTCCTTCCTATGGGTTTTGGGCATACGGCCTATGATGCATTCCAGAAGGATAAAGGGGTCAACCCCTTTGACATCATCGATGGCGGAAAGGACCCCCTAAGCGGGCAGATGATCTGGTGGGATAATTGGGTTAGGTTAGAAAAAGCGTAACATCACCCTAATACTGAAGGGAAAAAAGCGGGATGGTATATCGTGATTATTATTTGGAATGGGGTAGATAATGAAAGAGGAGCACGGGAAATATAAGTATGGGATGGTCATTGATCTGGACAAATGCACCGGTTGCGGGACGTGTATGGTCGCCTGTGCGTCTGAAAACAATGTGACGGTCAGGCCGGATGAATCGGATAAGGAACGCAGTATCACCTGGATACAACTGTTTAAGATTACCAATGGCAAGCCTTTCCCTCACACAGAAGTGAGCTATTTCCCAAGACCCTGTATGCACTGCCATAGTCACACGCCCTGTGTGTCTGTCTGCCCACCCACGGCAACGAAGATGGACTATCATACGGGTATCGTCAGCCAGATCTATCCCCGTTGCATAGGCTGCAGGTATTGCCAGGCCGC
>JAQYVK010000161.1 GCA_030145585.1 Desulfatiglandales bacterium
TTTTTTAGCATTTCACTTGAATCCTTGAATCCCCGACCCCTTGGACCCTATAGAATCACACATACTCAATTGGAGATAACCGACTTATTGGGCCTTAATTAACTACAACTAATCGGGAGATGATCCATAAATGAGAACGCCCGGTTTTGAACGGATGAAATGAATAACCCATCGCGCCGATGGTGTACCTTACAGGTGGGTCCCGCAACTGGATAGTCCCTCGGAAAAAGCGATTCTCAAAGTCGATAACAGCAAATTCAGGATTCCGGGTATTGAAGGGAAGGAAGATCAGGGTGTTACAAAAGTTGAAGGGGTTCTCGGCTATTCTGCCCAGCCACATTTGTGCGTGGCGGATACTGACGATTAAAGTTTTTGCCCGGGTCTAACTGCCATCAATTAAATCACTTTCAGTCCGAAAGGGGTCGGATGAAAAAAAGGAGCAAAATCTTGTGGGATGTGGGAGACAAAAAGGATAAAGGTTCGAGGAGCGTGGCGATCCGCTAAGGGGTACGCCCCAAGACCGTTTTGAGGTATTGTTTCAGTATTGTGTGCTCGTCGGTGGCCATTTTACAAAACTGGACGCCCATTCCGGCAGGGCGCTTGACATCTATCTGCGATTTTCTTGCCCACTTAACTTTACTTTTGATGTTCAGAGCGTTTGAGATGCCGGGCAGCGTCAGTTTAAGTAAAAACTCCTCGCCCATCTCGAGTGGTTTTTTAGTTCTGATGAATAACCCTCCTTGGCTAATGTTGCCGGTGTAGGCCTTGACAAAACCGGTGTGGTCTTGATAGCTCAGAGCCAAACTTTTCTGAACGCGAGGGTGCTTTCGAACAGTAAATTCACAAGCCCTGCCTATGACCTTGCTAGAACTATTAACGGTGGCAAGTAGAACGGTCCGGAATTCTGCCGAGAGCTTGTTGAACTCTTCATCCAGGGGTGCCCGGTCAATAATGCCGACTTCAGTCTTGCCGGAAGTGACTGCGGTAGTTTGCCTTTCTACCATACCCAGGAAACTGGCCCCGCCGAACAGGTCACCCTCCCGGAGGATTTCTATGATAAATTTCTTGTTATTGACTATTTTGGAAATTTCCACCGAACCCGACAAAATGACATAAATCCAATCCCCGGAGCTCCCTTCCTTGAAGATGACCTGTCCATCCTTAAAAGATTCCTTGGTAGCTGAATCAAACATGTGCGTTTCTCTGTTCTATCAAAATCAATGCTCCTTCTCAGGGGGCGGTGCTGACTATAGAGGCTCAATTTCTTACATTCAGCCGGGGTGGGAGGGGTGTGTCTCCTTGTGGTCTCTAAATAGCAGATTGTGTGCCAAGTAATGGCTTGGGAAAGTTTGCGATTAGCTTTGGGAATGATTCACCAGATTGAATTCGGGCGTACCACGGCGATAATCCCCTGATTTTATGGGTTTTTTAAGTTTCAGTATGCGGGAGTCTTGTTTGAAGAATTCAAGCCTTTCAAGTATTTTTTGGTTTATATGTCATTGAAATTTCAAAGGATCGGTTGGCAGATGGGTTTTGGGAGCAGTAAATTGTACTCAAAATAATACACCTCAGTATGATATGGAACACCAAAAAGGGGGAAAAAGACGAACCCGCCACAATAACGGCGGGTAAATATCGAATAACGAATATTGAACAAGGAATGTCGAATCATGAAGAAGAGGGCATCACGGTTGGAGGATCGCTGAGTCCCGTGGAATATCGATTTTAAATTCATTCCACGGGATAAGTTTTAGGGAAATCACGAAGGAAAGAACGAATTTAAAAATGCATTTTTGTTTTGTTAAAGATTTTTTAATAGAGATGGTCTGAACTATAAAATACCTCAACCGATCTTCAGCTCGAACGTTTTTCAGTCCTTCGAAATTCAATATTCCTTGTTCAATATCCGATATTTTAATTATATTTGCAAAGGCTTGAATGACCCTCCAAGTTAGTAAGAACCAAGAACCGAAGTGCAAGCACTTTTACCCATGTATGGGTGTGCCGAGGGCTTTGTGGGCCGCCTCGGCCATAACTTCGGCGAGGGTGGGGTGGGCATGGATGGTTTCAGCCAAATCTTTTATGGTCAAGCCTTTCCGGATCGCCAGAGCCCCTTCCGCAATGAGATCGCTCGCATTGGGCCCCACCATGTGAACCCCCAAGACCTTTCCGGAGGCTTCGTCCCAGATGATCTTGGCCTGACCTGCGATATGACCCATGATCTGGGCCTTTCCAAGATTGCGGAAAAGGACGGTTTCGGACCTCACTGAGTACCCTGCCTCCATGGCCTGGATCTCGGTCATTCCCACATCGGCAACTTCGGGAGAAGTGAAGACGACACCGGGGACCACATCATAGGATATGGTCCGGCGTTCCCCCATGGCATTTTCAGCAGCAATGAGGCCTTCGGCAGAGGCCATGTGGGCCAGCATCGGCCTGGAAGGGCCGAGCATATCACCGATGGCGTAAATATGGGGCACACTGGTTTCCATTTGATCGTTGACCTGGACCCATCCCCTCGGATCCAGCTTAATTCCGGTTTCTTCGAAACCCAAATGGGTGGTTTTGGGACGACGACCAACACAGACCAGCACCTTGTCCACGTCAATTGTCACGGCTTTTTCCATAGTTTTAGCTTTTTGTTCAGAACCGGGTGAAAAGGCCCCAATGGTGACACGGATCTGATCTTCAGCAGGCTCGATTTTCTCTGCAACCCTATCGGCCAAGAATGCAATTTTGCGTTTTTTCATTTCCCTTTGGATCACCTTTGACATGTCCGGGTCCACTGATGGAAGGGGAAGTATTCTCGAAAGGGCTTCCACCACGGTAACTCGGGAACCCAAGGATGAATAAACGAAAGCGAACTCACACCCGATGACACCCCCCCCAACGATCAATAGCGACTCGGGAATCTCATTAGGTGATAGGGCATCACTGCTGTCCAGAATCCGTTCGTGATCATAGGGGAGGCTCTCCAGGGCCAGTGGTTGTGATCCCGTGGCCAGGATTAACCTGTCCCAAGGCACTTCCATGGTCTCGTGGTCCTCTGTAGTTACTGATGTCACATTCGAACCATTTATCGTCCCACGCCCACTCAGATAACGGATCCGATGATGTTTGAAGAGCTTCAGTATGCCTTCCCTCTGGATCTCAATCACCTGTCTCTTCCGGGCCATCAGGTTCTGAAGATCGAGACGGGCCTCTCCCTCCAATGAGATGCCCCATTGATCAGCCTTGTGGAAGCGCTCTAAAAGTTCGGCAGTATGAATCAACACCTTGGAGGGGATGCACCCCCAATTCAGGCAGGTCCCTCCCACATGGCCCTCTTCGATAACAGTCACTTCGGCACCCAGTTGTGCAGCACGGGCGGCGGCCACATAGCCGCCGGGCCCAGCCCCGATGATGGTCACTTTTTTAGGCATTTCTCTTTTCCTTCAGAGTTCGTGGTGCGGAATCTTTACATTCAACGGTTTAGTATCATATACTATTGGGTGCGAAGCGCAAAGAGCAAAGCGCAGCCGTCTTCGCCAGCCCGTCCGTGACGGGCAGGCTTCGCCGCGCCAAGCGGCGCAGAGGGCGAAAAGGGGCAGCTGTCAGCCGTTCGACGGGCTCACGGCCCTGAGCGGCCGTTTGTAATGGACTTGAACTATTGGTAAGAATCGCGCCTGAAACGTGAGGAGGAGAGATCATGAAAGAAATCCAGGAGTTGAAATTCCCCGAAGATTTGAGATATACCGAGGACCACGAATGGGCCTTGTCAGAGGGAGAAGGGATAAAGATCGGTATCAGTGACTATGCCCAGGATCAACTTGGTGACATCGTTTTTGTGGAACTCCCTCAAAAGGGAGATCGCTTTGAAAAAGGGGGAGAATTCGGGACCGTGGAGTCGGTCAAGGCCGTCGCAGAGTTGTTAATCCCGATCAGTGGAGAAATCCTGACTGTAAATAGTACCCTTGATGGATCCCCTGAGCTGGTGAATAAAGACCCTTATGGGGATGGCTGGATGGTTGAAATAAAACCCTCTGAATCTGACGAATTGGGAACCATGATGATCCGGGATACTTACGTCCAATTCTTGAAAGGGAAAAAATAAATGCGCTACTTACCCCATACTCCTGAAGAGATTACTTCCATGCTCAATGTGGTGGGGATAAAAGACCTTGAAGCACTTTTTTCCATCATCCCCGGAGATTGCCGCCGGCATGAAGACATGGAACTACCGGGACCCTTTACAGAATGGGAACTGACGGACAAGATGAGTGCCATGGCCGAGACCATTGGAACCTCCCCTGAATATAAGGTTTTCATCGGAGCGGGCAGCTACCAGCACCACATCCCATCAACGGTAACATACCTTCTTCAACGCTCTGAATTCTCAACGTCCTACACCCCATACCAACCGGAAATGAGCCAGGGAACGCTTCAGGGACTTTATGAGTACCAAACCCTCATATCAAGGCTTCTCGGTATGGAAACAGCGAATGCGTCTCTCTATGATGGCGCTTCTGCTCTGGCAGAAGCATTGCTCATGGCCATCCGTATTACCAGGCGGAAGAAAGTGGCACTTTCGACTCTGATCCATCCGTTACACCGACAGGTGGTTAAAACCTATTTTGAACCGACCGATTATGAGATTGTTGAACTGCCTCGTCTTGAAAATGGACTCACGGATCCTTCGTCGGTCACCGAAATTGAGGATCTGGCCGCGGTTGCGATCCAGTCGCCCAATTTCTTTGGATGTATCGAGGATCTAGGGGCCTTCGGGGAAAGCGCCCTCAAAAACTCGGCGCTTTTTGTCACCTCCTTTACGGAAGCCCTTGCCTACGGGCTTCTAAAAAATCCCGGAAGCATGGGTGCCGACATTGTGTGCGGTGAGGGGCAAAGCCTGGGGATCCCCTGTTCTTACGGGGGTCCGGGATTGGGGATCTTCGCCACCAAAATGAAACACGTCCGCAACATGCCGGGGCGGTTGGTGGGGCAAACAACAGACGTGGAAGGCAGGAGAGGATTTGTCCTAACCCTCGCAACCAGGGAGCAACACATACGGCGGGAAAAAGCGACGTCCAACATCTGCACCAACAACAGCCTTTGTGCCATGGCAGCAGCCATGTACATGGCCTCGCTGGGGGGCACCGGTATGCATCAACTCGCCCTTCTCAATCATGACAAGTCAGAGTATCTGAAAAAGGCACTGAGAGAGTCAGGATTCAAGATACCTTTTGAAAGCCCCACTTTCAATGAATTCGTCGTGGTCTCTAAAGCTGGTTTTGAGAAGACCTACGAGCAACTGCTGGGTAAAAAGATCGTGGCGGGTCTTCCCCTGGTCAGCTTCTATCCGGATCTGGTGGACCACTATCTTTTCTGTGTAACTGAGACCATTTCCAAGGAAGAGATAGACATCCTGGTCAGGGAGGTCAAAGCATGAAAGAATTCTTAGGTGCTCGGGGGCTGGTCCTTAATGAGCCCTTACTTTGGGAGAAGGGAAAGAAGGGGAGAATGGGATTTTCCCTCCCCCGGCGTGATGTTGAGTCCAGCCCGCTGCACAAAGACTTGACAAACGAAGGTCCGGATATCCCCGATCAGAGCGAAATGGACGTGGTTCGCCATTACACGCGGCTCAGCCAATGGAATTTTGGGGTAGACACCGGCATGTATCCCCTCGGGTCCTGTACCATGAAATATAATCCCAAAGTCAATGAAAGACTGGCGGCCCTTCCTGGTTTCGCCGGCGCTCATCCAATGCTGCCTCATCAATTGAGCCAAGGGGCTTTAAGGCTAATTAAAGAGCTGGAGGGGTTGCTGTCGGAAATTACCGGTATGGACGCTGTGACCCTTCAACCTGCGGCGGGTGCCCAAGGTGAACTCACTGGGATGCTTCTCATGCACGCCTACCACAAAAGTCAGGGTAGTGTTCGTTCGAAAATAATTATTCCGGACACCGCACATGGCACCAACCCTTCGAGTGCGGCTCTTTGCGGGTACAAGCCTGTGCCCATTAAATCTAATGAGGAGGGGATTCTTTCCGGGGACGTCGTCGCCCAAGTCATGGATGAAGAGACGGCCGGTATCATGGTCACGAATCCGAACACCCTCGGCCTCTTTGAAGAAAATATCAGAAACATTGCTGAGATTGTCCATTCTAAAGGTGGGCTGGTCTATTGTGACGGTGCAAACATGAACGCCGTCATGGGCATCGTGCACATGGGAAAAATCGGTGTGGATATCCTGCACTTGAACCTCCACAAGACCTTTTCAACACCCCACGGCGGTGGGGGCCCCGGTTCCGGGCCTGTATGTGTCAAGGCGCAGCTTGAGCCCTTCTTGCCGGTTCCCAGGGTGGTCAAAAAGAAGGGCCAATACATCTTCTCTGAAAAATTTCCGGAGTCCATCGGCAAGGTGCAGGCCTTTTTCGGTAATTTCGGGGTTATGCTGAAGGCATATGCTTATATCATGAGCATGGGATCGGATAATCTAAAAAAAGCAAGCCAGCTTGCCGTATTGAACGCCAATTACATTAAAGAAAAATTAAAGGATATTTATCACCTTCCCTATGACAGGCCCTGTATGCATGAGTGCGTCTTTACCGATAAATTTCTCAAGGCAAATAAGGCGACAACCCTGGACCTGGCAAAGGGTCTCATGGATTATGGTTTTCATCCGCCGACCATATACTTCCCCCTTGTGGTCAATGGTGCAATCATGATTGAACCGACGGAGACAGAGTGCAAGGAGGACATTGACTTGCTTATCGAAGCCCTCAAGGTCCTTGCGGACGAAGCGCTAAAAGATCCGGCATCCCTACAGGAAGCGCCGAAAAAGACCAAGGTACGAAGGCTCGATGAAACAACAGCCGCGCGGCAGCCGTGCCTAACGGGTTGAAGGCGCAAGGCGCAGGGCGCAAAGGATCAAAGAAATATTGGATGAGTGAGATGGGGAAGAAATGGTTGTATGTCGATATTCCGTTGATGGACTATGAAGAGGCGAGGGAGCTTCAACTTGAAATTGTCCAAGCAAGAAAGCATACAACCTTTGACAGAAATGTGGTTTTATTTCTTGAGCATCCTTCTGTTTTCACCCTTGGCCGACGGGGAGAGCGGGGCCATCTGAAGGTCACCGAGGCATTTCTCAAATCCAAGGGTGTCCCTATCGTCCATGTGGAGCGTGGGGGGGATATCACCTATCACGGGCATGGCCAACTGGTCGTATATCCCATTATATATCTTGGGAAAGAGGGCCTTGGGGTTAAGGAATACGTGACAGGACTTGAAGAGGTGATGATCAGGTCGGCCGGAGACTTCGGCATAAAGTCGGAACGGGATCCCAGGAACAGGGGGGTCTGGATCGGAAACAATAAGTTGGGGAGTATCGGAATTGCCATACGCCACGGAATTTCGTTCCATGGTTTTGCATTCAATGTCAATCTTGCAATGGAACCCTTTACCTGGATCAATCCCTGCGGTCTCCAGGAGATTGGGATGACTTCTCTAGAAAGGGAACTTTCGGGGAAGATGCCCATGGAGGAGGTACGAGACGCTGTAAGATCCCATATGGAGAATATCTTCGAGGTTGAGTTAGAACTGATCAATCTGGGAAAACTTCGGATGCTCTTAAAAAAGAGCTAGCGAGGATTTACCATAATCCAAGGGTTTTTATGGCGGGTGAAATCATCAGACTTAGTAGCCACCACTCGGGTTCACAGACAGGGGTTGAGGGAGTCTAAAAATGAAGAAATATATGATCCTTTTCTCCGTTAGTAAAGACAGACCGGGAATCGTCGACGATGTTTCCTCATTCCTGTTCGAACGAGGGGCGAACATAGAGGACAGCCGGATGGCAGCCCTGGGTGGGTGCTTTTCTATAATGACCCTTTTTTCGTGCAGTTCTGAGCAATGTGAAATCATACAAGGGGATCTGAACCACCTCATGGAGCTGGGGCTCGAATCATCCCTCCATGAATCAGACACCACGGACAGCAATATAGAGGCAGGAACCCCCCTGAAAATGGATGTGAGGGCCATGGACCACCCAGGAATTGTCCAGCGGCTTGTCCGCATCCTACGCCTGCATGATGTCAATATCCAATCTCTGAATACCCATGTCACTGAAGCCCCTCTTTCGGGGGCCCCCCTCTTTTCATTAGACTTGGAGGCAGAAGTCCCCGTCGAGGAATCTATTGATGGGTTGAAAGAGGAACTGACAGACTTGGCTTCAAAGATGAACCTCGATTTAAATTTTAAAAATTAACGATCGTAATAAATCCGTCTGTACCCTGAAACCACGCAGAGCGCATAGCGCAAAGCGCAAAGCGAGATGGCCGTTGAACGGTTAGTTGCAAGGAAGGAGAAAGGATGACTGAAATTATTGAAGGCGTTTATTTTATTGCAGGGGTGGATGACATGATCCCCGACTCCCATGTCTATGTGATCGGAGAACCCTCCTCACAAGACCTTTCTATCATCGATGCGGGTCTTATGGGAAAAGGAAATTACAAATTACAAACAATCAAGAAAACAGGCATCAAGGTTGAGGACATCAAAAGAATAATCATGACCCATATCCATTTGGATCATATTGGATGTCTCAACGAGATCAGGGAGAAGTTACCCTGGGTGGAGCTTTGGGTACACGATCAGGAGGCCGAATCCCTTGAGCAGGGGGATGAGAGGACGGTTTATGGAATGGAGATGTTCCGCAATATGTGTCAGGTGCAGTACGGTTTGAAAGACGGGGATTTTACCTTTGAGGTAAACAAAAAGCTCCAAGGGGGCGAAAGCCTTGAAATCGGTGGTACAGTCTGGGAAGTTTTACATATCCCGGGACATTCCCCTGGAGGAATCGCCCTCTATCATCGGACGAAACGTGCCCTTATACCAGGTGATGTTGTCTATGCGGATTACGCTATTGGTCGATTTGATCTGCACGGGGCGGATGCCTCGGAACTAAAAAAATCATTGAGGCACCTTTCAGAATTGGAAGTGGACATCCTTTTGCCAGGACACAATCGGGTGGCCAGAGACCTTCCCGAGGGATATCTAGAAGAAACGGCAAAACAGTGGGAACCCTATTTAACCTGATTGAGCCGTCACCTTAGATTAAAGCCATTTGCTCCTCGCGCCGTCTGAGAGCAACAGGATCGAAAGTTAGAATGACAAACGTCAAAATCCAAATGACAAATCAAATCCAAATGAATAAATGTCTAAAAGATTCAGTCAAGATGATCTTGGTTTTGAGTTTTGGGCTTTGACATTCATTCGGCATTTAAGCTTTGGTATTTGTCATTAATTCTATTAATCTTTACCCCTCAAGTGAGAGACAATTAAAGGCCATATTTTTTTTGAATGGCTTCTTTTCTTTAAACCAGGTATTCGGCTCATCCGAATATAGGGAAGGTGAAATTCAGGAAAAAGTGTATTCATGCTGTTGATCTAATTATATCTTTGTGGTAACCATAACGCTGTTTAAAAATAGGGGCAAAAAGAACACTTGGTTCAATAAACGTTTAAAAGAGGGAACCGCATGGAAATTGAAATGAGGCAGGTCAAATCTGACCAGTTGAAGCCAAAACCAGAGGATGAATCCAAGCTGGGTTTCGGCGATATCGTTACCGATCACATGTTTTTAATGGATTATGAAACCGGCAAGGGTTGGATCGATCCCCGTATCGTACCCTATGGTCCCTTTGAAATCGACCCTGCAGCCATGGCCATCCATTATGGCCAGGAGATATTTGAAGGGCTTAAGGCTTATCGGGGCAAGGACGGCGGGATTTTTCTATTTCGTTCCAAGGAAAACTTTAAAAGATTCAACCGCTCCGCAGCAAGGGTCTGTATGCCTGAGGTGGACATTGATCTCGCCATCACAGCCATGAAAAAGCTTATACTACTGGATAAAGAATGGGTCCCGTGTACCGAGGGCACTTCTCTTTATATAAGACCCGCCATGCTGGCCACGGAGCCGCACCTTGGAGTCCGACCGGCCAATAGTTATCTCTTCTTCATTATCATTGGGCCGGTGGGGGCCTATTACAAAGAAGGGCTAAACCCTATAAAAATCTATGTAGAGGACAAGTATATTAGGGCCGCATTGGGAGGAACGGGTGAGGCAAAAACCGCCGGCAACTATGCGGCAAGTCTGTTGGCCGCAGAGGAGGCCAAAGAAAAAGGGTTTACGCAAGTGCTGTGGCTCGATGCAGTCGAACGGAAATATATCGAAGAAGTGGGAACCATGAACATGGTTTTCGTGATCGAGGATGAGGTGATCACGGCGCCTTTGACGGGAAGCATTCTTCCCGGAATCACAAGAGACTCCGCCCTTCACCTTGTCAGGGATTGGGGACTGAAAGTTGCGGAGCGGTCCCTTCCCATTGATGACGTCATCGAAGCCGCAAAGACGGGGAGGCTTAAAGAGGCATTCGGAACCGGTACCGCGGCCGTGATTTCCCCCGTTGGTCAGATTACTTACAAGGGTGAGGACCACATTGTGGCCAATGGAAAAATGGGAGAGCTCTCCCAAAGGTTATACAATGAGATAGTCGGGATCCAGTATGGCGAGAAGGAGGATCCCTACGGATGGCGGGAAAAGATTCTTTAAGATTGCGCCCGCTTAAAAGGAATGAAACACACCATTTTCATATCGGAAACCCGGCCCTCCCGGCCGGGTTTCTTCGATGATAGCCCACCCAAACAGTTCTAATACAACAGAACAGGTCATAAACCCTGAAAAGATGCGGGCCGCAGGTTTTAGAAAATAACGGGTTATGAAAAAGATTTGGGGCTTTGCCCCAATTGGAATATTGGAATACTGGAATGCTGAAATAGTGGGTCTTGGTCTCCGACTTGTTGAGCCCACCCTACGGTCTAGGAGCGGGCTTGAAGAGGTAATTGTGGAAATGTTTTACTGGGAAAATCATATTGCCAAAGCATGAAAAGGATGGGATGTTTCCTGCTAAACAATCTCATCAAAGACGTGTTAACATCATTCCACAATTCCATTATTCCATTTATCGAGCAACAACTCAAAATCCGAATAAATAGATTTAATTGGAATGAATTATATAAATTCGGAGACGTAAATTCATGAAAAGTGAATGCATATTTGGAACGTTTCGGAGGTGATTTGATGATCCCGACTATCGAATGGCGAGGTAAAACGGTTCGGATGATTGATCAAAGAAAACTGCCCGGTAAGATAGAGTGGTATACTTGCAAGGGGTATAAGGACGTTATCAAGGCCATAGAAAAGATGGTGATCAGGGGTGCCCCAGCTATCGGCGTCGCCGCAGGCATGGGATTGGCCCTTGGGGCCTTATCCATTAGGGTTCGATCCTATGAGAAATTTAAGGATCGATTTGAAGAAATGGCCGGCAGGATGGTTAAAGCGCGACCCACGGCCGTTAACTTGAGATGGGCCGTTGAAAGGATGTCTTTGTTGGTGGATGCCATGGCTGGGAAGGATGTGGAGGAGACTCAAAGAGCACTCAAAAAAGAGTCTGAAACAATCCTTGCCGAAGATATCGATATCAACAGGAAAATAGGGAAAAATGGGCAGAGGCTTATTCCAAAAAAAGCGACGATCCTGACCCATTGTAATGCCGGTTCACTGGCCACAGGAGGGTATGGGACGGCCCTGGGTGTGGTTCGGGCGGCCCATGAAGCGGGTAAAAAGGGAGAGGTTATTGCGGATGAAACCAGACCCTGGTTTCAGGGCCTGCGGTTAACGGCCTTTGAATTGATGGAGGATGGCATCCCGGTCACCGTCATTACGGACAATGCCGCCGGATCCCTGATGTACCAGAACAAGATCGACTTGGTCATCACTGGTGCGGACCGGATCGCGGCAAACGGAGACGTGGCCAATAAGATAGGGACCTATCAGGTCGCTGTTCTGGCAAAGGAAAACAAGATTCCTTTTTATGTGGCCGCTCCTCTTTCAACGATCGATATGGGTATCAAATCCGGGGATATGATCCCGGTTGAAGAGAGGCAGCCCAAGGAGATAAGTCACTTTAGGAACTACGAGATCGGGCCTTCAGGAGTAAAAATTCTGAACCCGGCTTTTGATATCACCCCGAACAAATATGTAACAGCCATCATCACAGAAAAGGGTATTGCAAAATCCCCCTACAAAGCGGCCATAAAGCGGCTCTTCAAAAAATAGGGTCTTGACCTCCTACCATTTTTCTATTTTTGAGGTGACTTATAAATAGCCAGGCGTTAGAATGTTTGAATAAAAAAATGGAGAAGATCTAAATGAAAAAAACACTTATTATATTGGGCGCACTCGTCCTCTTTTTTACATTTGCATACCCGGCCATATCGGCCGATCTGAAAAACGAATTTCTGGGGATAGAATGGGGTACAGATATATCAAATCTCAAGGGTTTTAGAGTGCTGTCTAAAAGGGGTGATGTTGTTTATTATATCAATCACGATAAAGTGTATCAGATAAATAATATGGTTCTCCCGCCGGTGATTTACGGGTCCTATTTGGGGAAATTTTTTGCGGCATATATCCGGCTCGATACCCCTGAATTGTTCGATGAGATTAATTCTTATATGAACTCAAAATATGGGCTTTCAGTGATCAATGTGAGTTCCCGGCAGCAAGTCTATAAATGGAAATACGACAAGATAAAAATCAAACTAAAAGGCGGCTACGAAGGGAAAAAGATGAAGTTGGCTTTTTATTTTACACCCCTCGCCAATAAGCTCAACGAAGGCCAGCATGAAGAATATGAACAATCCATTCAGGTACTTCCGATCAAGAAAAACAAAAAGTATCCTGCCATTCCTCTACTCATTTTTTAAAAAAGAAAGGTGTGTGAAGAATCCCGTGCTCTGGCACGGGATTCTTCTAATGAAAAAGCTACTGTTCTGCTGAATATTTTTTTCAGCCGAACAGCAGCTTTTTCACGTACTCCCATCACGCCATGGTCGCCTTCAGAATCTTTTTCGTATCAGGGGTGACCTTAAATCGTTCATCAATCCGGTAGCCGCAAATCCAGATCGGTTTGTCTTTGTTGAGTAAGAGCGGTGTGGCATATCTCATCTCTGATGGTATTTTAAGGTCAACAAAAAAATCTTTCACCTTTTTGTGTCCTGTCATCCCCAATGGAACAAACCGATCGCCCGGTTTGAAGTTTCTGATAATTAGAGGATAACTGATTTTCTCGGCGTCGAAATAGGATATCCAGGGAGAATCCTCCCTGGTGAAAACACTTCCATTTTCCAATTCATAAAGGGAAATGGAACGATCAATCTCCCTGATATAGGTGGTCCCCGGTTCATCCAATCGATAATAAAAGGGATCTGTTTTCTCTTTCAGACCAGAGGAAAAAAGGAGCTTATCATAAGTCTTTTTGACTCTTATCCCACTCGGTAGTGTCAATGTAGACTGAGGTTTCGGTCCCCTTGCCAGTCTATTGACATCAAGAATATGTCCACGATCTATACGACGGAGGTTTTTTTTGACCTTTTTGATGATTTGACGGGTGATCCGATTTCTCAAAGGCTGAGGAGAACGAATGAAAGGGGAAATGGGGATAACCACATCTCCATTGGACCTCAATTTTGCCTCTTTCCTTACCCAGTCTTCGGCCCGTTGTTCCAGATATTCGCTTTCGTTTCTCAGAGTATCGGCCATCTGTCCCAAGTGCTCGATGAGGCGTGGTTGATAAGTGAGCAACAAGGGCATCAGTTTTAACCGAATTTCATTCCTCAAATACCTCGTTTCAAGATTGGAGCTATCAAGGACAAAAGAGAGTTTTCTGGACGTCAGATAAGACAGGATCCGCTCCCTTTTTAATTCAATCAGGGGTCGGATGATTCTTCTCTCTCGAAATGGGGGTATACCGGACAACCCGGAGGGGCCGCTGCCTCTCAGAAGCCTCATTATGACCGTTTCCGCTTGATCATTCAGGTTATGTCCCACCGCGATTTTTTGAGCCCGTAATCTATCCATCACCTTTTCAAGAAATCCATATCGGGCCTCCCTTGCTTTTTCTTCATTGAAAGCAGTATCCCCCCTATTCAAGGATGGGGCTTTTTCGGTTTCGCAAGGGAGGTTCATGGAATCTGTAAGGCGGTGAACAAATTGTGTCTCATCTTTATCCTCATCCGGCCTCAGGCCATGATCATAGTGGGCCACAACCAGGTCAAATTGTAGATGATCCCTGAGTTCATAGAGGAGGTGGAGAAGACAAACAGAGTCAGGCCCGCCCGAGACAGCGACGACAACCAGGTCCCCCGGGTCAATCATCCCATATCGAGAAATGGTCTTTTTTACCTCTTGTATAATAGAATTTTTAGACGCCACGCGCCTCCCAAGGGTCATCGGGTTAATAAAGTGTT
>JAQYVK010000162.1 GCA_030145585.1 Desulfatiglandales bacterium
CATGACCAACCAATGGACCTTGTTGTCCTCAGGCAAATCAGGGTTTGACTCGTACCACAGATGGATACCCTGTTCCTGAGCTATTTTCTCAGCCTCTAGCTGAATTGGTTCGTAATCTTCTGGATAAAAGGGCGGTGAAAACGCCATCTTTTTGGATTCATTGGCAAGGCATTCGGCAAATGCCGTAATCATTCCCAAAATAAAAGATCCTCTATCTATGCTATTCCCCTGTGCATTTTTTGATTCCATATCTTTCACTCCCTGCTCCTCGTTTCCAATGTGTTGCTTGTATTAGTTTTTTAATTATTCTCATAAACCATTAGCTAAGTTGATAGTCCAAGCTATGCAATGCGGGAAAGATAGCCGGTTTTATCTCTCGCCCACTCCCCTTCGACTGGGCTCAGGGTCGTTTGAGCACACAGAGAACACTGAGAAAATAATTGTTTTTGGTCTGATTCGTTGATCCCGCTTCAAAGCGGGACAGGTATCCCGAATCAGACCAACTATCAGTCCCTCACGGGACATATGGTTTAGTCCAAATCAAATTGAAGGTTCAAGATAGTGTTAAGTCCCCGCGCGAGCGGGATGGCAAATAGACTCTGCGACCCCTGTGTGCTCTGTGAGAGGAAAAAAATCCTTCTAGTGGTGGTTGTTAATTTCCATCATGTTATGTTTTTTTTATTTGACCCAAAATAGCCTCCACATCAAAAGGCACAGGTTCATCACCTGCCACGGTTGCCGCTTTCTCCCTTGCAAGCTTATCGTCTTTAAACCCGGCGCCGCTCATAATACAAACCACCTTGTCTTTTGACGTGATGGTGCCTGAATCCAAGAGGTCGGCTAAAGCAGTCACCGGCACGGCCGAGACCGGTTCTATCCAAAGCCCTTCTTCGACCGCGACCCTCTCCTGCATTTGGAATACGAGCTCATCTCTCACTCCAGCAACACTGCCCTGCGATTCTTTGACAACCTGAAGGGCATGTTCACCGGTAAAAGGCACATTAATCCCGGATATTTTTGAATCGGCCGCAGGAAGCGTTTTGACGGTATCATCATGATTAAGGAACGCTTTCAGCAAGGGCGGCGCGCTGGTGGACTGGACACCTACCATTCGTGGCGGATCTTCGATGAGCCCAGCCTGTATCATTTCCTGATAGCCCCTCCACTGGGCCGTAAACATGTCTCCTCCGCCGACAGGACAAACAATCACATCGGGCGATTCCCCAAGCTGGGCAACGATCTCATAGGAAAGGGTTTTAATCCCCTCAAGCGTATAAGGATTGACCGGCGCCCAGACAAAGGCCGGGTAGTAATTGAGGCTTTCGGAGACTTGAAGGATAAGATCGCCTATAGCTTTAGGTCCACGTGAGAAAATACCCTCTACCGGAAGAACCTCAGCACCCGTGGCAAGGCTCTGGCGCAATTTTGCTGGCGGGCTATCCGGTTCCATGAGGATCAGGCATTTCATACCCGCCACGGCACTATATGCGGACATGGCAGCCGCCGCATTTCCAGATGAGGCCGTCAGGATACCACTGGCACCCGCATCCAAGGCCAGGGCAGCGACGAGAGCACCGCTTCGATCTTTAAATGCCCCGCTCGGGTTTGTCCCTTCGTATTTTAAATAGAGATTTTCCAGTCCGATGGATGGACCAATTCGACGAGATTTGATCAAAGGGGTGTTCCCCTCCCCAAGAAATGGGAGTCCTGTCGACACGGGAAACAGCTCTCGATATCGATCGATGCCGGGGCCCGGCTGTATATCCCTGAGAGATTGAATGGCTTCATCCGGATATTGACAACGGAGGATGCCATCGCAATCGGAACATCGACCCAAAGTGCCCAGAGGATGTTCACGGTCACATCCGGTACAGACGACTTTCATTTTTTTTTGGTTCGGTTTATTCATCGGTTTGAAGTCCCTTTTTAGAGTTGCGTCCAGGAAATACCTGTAATTGGCATCACACCCCCACTAAAATCCTCCCTACAAAGGCTCTATAACAATTCTAAAAAAGTGTTTGAATTAGACCCGTCATGCCGGACTTGATCCGGCATCCAGAAACGTAACACCTTGAAACAGAAATGGATTCCGGGTCAAGCTGACTGTAAGAAATTAAGCATCTACAGTCAGCTACAAGCCCGGAATGACAAAACAGCATTTTTTTTGGATTCGCCTTTTACGACACAGCCTTTGGGAGGGGGCGAGGCTGTATTCATAATGTAACTTAACTCTAAGACACGGCACTATCCCGTACCGAGATAAGCCTTTTTCATCATCTCATTGTTTAGAAGGTTTTGGGCTTCGTCATGAAGCACAATCCGCCCCAGTTGCAGGACATATCCCCGATCCGCTATGGACAGGGCCATATTTGCGTTTTGCTCCACGACAAATATCGTGACCCCTTCCTGATTCACCCGCTGAATGATTTCAAATGAACTTTCCACCAATATGGGAGCCAATCCCATGGAGGGTTCATCCATGAGCAAGAGTTTGGGTCTCGACATCAAGGCGCGTCCCATAGCCAGCATCTGCTGTTCACCACCGCTAAGGGTCGCCCCATACTGTTGGCGCCTTTCTTTTATTCGGGGAAACAGATCAAAGATACGGTCCATGTCCTCAGCAATCTTTTGCGTGTCATTTCTTAAATAGGCGCCCAATTCCAGGTTCTCAAGCACGGTGAGTTTTGGAAAAATTCTTCGATTTTCAGGAACAATAGAGACGCCCTTTTCGACAATCTTTTTCGTGGGGAGCCTGTCTATTCTGTCTCCCAGGAATTCAATGCTTCCAGCAGATGGCCTGACAACGCCCAGTATGGTTTTCAGCGTCGTTGATTTTCCTGATGCATTCCCACCGAGCAGACAAACCAATTCTGCTTCATTGATGCTGATTTGAATTTCAGCCAAAGCCTGGATCTTCCCATAGTGGACATCGACATTTTTGAGTTGGAGTATGGTGTTATTAGGCATGTCCCTTTTTACGTCCTAGATAGGCTTCAATGACATAGTCATTGCTGGCTACGTCGTCATAATCACCTTCTGCGATTTTTCTTCCATAATCGAGTACCACGACCCGGTCTGATATGCTTTTAACAACATTCAGTTTGTGCTCAATAATCAGGAAACTGTACCCATAGTCATCACGGAGCCTTTTAATAAATCGTGTTATTTCTTCTGTCTCCTTCGGGTTCATGCCTGCCGAGGGTTCATCGAGCAGGATTAGTTTGCACTCCGTGGAAAGGGCCCGGGCAATCTCGAGACGCCGGCGATTGGCATAGGACAAATTGATGGCCTTGAATGCATACCTGAATCCCGTGAGCCGGGCACCGAAAAGGCCCAAGTTTTCTTTGGCGATCCTCTCGATCTTTTCTTCCTCTTTCAAGAACCTGGGCAGCCTGAGAAGAATACGGAACAAATTGGATTTTGTCCGGCAGTGTTGAGCAACCATGGTATTTTCAAGCACGGTCATGTTCGTAAATAACCTTAAGGTCTGAAAGGTTCGGGCAATCCCCTTTTTCACAATGCGATAGGGTTTAAGGCCCGTGATTTCTTCACCATCAAAGTAGATGCTTCCTTCGGTCGGTGGATAGATACCGGTGATGATGTTAAATACCGTGGTTTTTCCGGCACCGTTAGGCCCTATGATGCTTATGATTTCTCCTTCACGGATTTCCAAGTTCAATTGATTGACGGCGCGCAGTCCAACAAAATCCATGGTGACCGATTGGAGTTGGAGCAGGATTCGGTCTTTATCAAATTTTTCTTTCCGAAGCGGTTTGACATAATCTTGACTATCCGCTGTGTAAAAAAGATCTTCAGATGCCTGGAGCTCATCAGTTTTTTTTGTGATATCTTTTTTTCGACCTTTAAAAATGGAGCCTAAATTTATGTCTCCAATAATACCCTGGGGCCTTACAGCCATGAGAATGACGAGCATGAGACCGTAGCCGATCATCCTGTAGGCCCCATACTCCCGCAAAGCCTCGGGCAGAATGGAGAGAATGATGGCAGCCACTATAACGCCCATAATGTTGCCGACCCCCCCCAGGATCAACATGCAATACACGGTCACAAGCTGGGGAAAATCGAAATTGTTGGGAAAAACACCCCCCTGCCAAGAGGCAAAGATCGCCCCTGTTCCGCCTGCAATGCCGGCTCCAATGCCAAATGCCATGAGTTTCATGAAGGTGATATTGACGCCCATGGCATTTGAAGCCAACTCATCCTCACGGATGGCTTCCCATCCCCGTCCGAGCCTCGAACGCTTCAACCGAAAGGAGGCCAGGACCACTAGCAGGGCAAAAAACATGATCAAATAGTAATATTGGGTAACGGTCCTGAATGTGAATCCGAAAAGACCGGCATAATCCAAATCGATGATCCCATTGGGACCTCCAGTGATGTTGATGGGGCGATCGAGGTTTAAAAGGAGAAGCCGAAGTATCTGGGCGAAGGCCAGGGTAACAATGGCAAGGTAGTCTCCCCTGACTCTAATGGAGGTAGAGCCGAGGGCCAATCCAAATCCGGATGCCACAACCACACATATGGGCAGTACCAACCAGAAAGGGAGGTGGATATTCAAGTGACCTGATGAAAGCAGGGCGTAGATGTAACCCCCAATAGCGTAGAATGCCACATAACCCAGATCCAAAAGGCCCGCAAACCCCGCCACCACATTTAGACCCAATGCGAGCATCGTCCAGAGACCCGCATTTCCGGCGATGCGAATCCAGTAGTTATTGGGCAGGGTATGGGGTAGAACGATGATAACGGCAAGGACGATTACAATAGGTAAAATGGGGATCTCACCGAATTTCCTGCTGCCAATCTTCTCCAGGGACACGTTACACCTTCTCCGGTTCTTTCTCGCCCAAAATTCCGCGAGGCCGAATGATGAGGACCAGGATTAGGATGACAAAGGCGATGACGTCTTTATAGGCGGATGATATAAATGTGATTCCAAGGCTTTCTACAAGCCCCAGGATAAAGCCACCGAGCATGGCGCCGGGAATACTGCCGATCCCTCCCAGGACAGCGGCCGTAAAGCCTTTGAGGCCTGCTGCATACCCGATGTAGTAGTCCACCTGGGTGAAGAGCAATCCAACAAGCGTTCCGGCAGCGCCACCAAGAGCGGACCCAATCAAAAACGTGAGCATGATGATACGGTTGGTATCGATCCCCATGAAGGTGGCTGCTTCGGCGTCCTGTGCCGTAGCACGCATGGCCTTTCCCATCTTCGTTTTTTTCACGAACCAGGTTAGGACAAACATGAGCACAAGAGAAACCACAATGACAAGAAGCCTCATGAAGGAGATGATGGTCCCGCCGATCTCAAATGTCCTAATGCCTTCGGGGATGAGCGCGGATGTGTGGAAGAATCTTATTTTGGCACCTTGAAAACGAAGAACCAGATTCTGAAGAACAATGGAAACTCCGAGAGCACTCAGCAAAAGATTCATGCGAGGGGCGTTTCGAAGGGGCCGGTATGCAAATCTTTCAATGGCGACGCCCAGCAGGCCGGTAAGGGCCATGGCGCCAATGATCATCAGGACAATAATGACAAAACCACCCACCAAAGGACCTTGGCTCCGTGTCAATAAATGGAGGACCCACCATCCGGTGAATCCGCCGATCATGTAAACTTCACCGTGAGCGAAGTTGAGCATAAAGAGGATCCCATAGACCATGGTGTAGCCCAAGGCAATAAGGGCATAAACTCCGCCTATCGTGATCCCATTGACCAATTGCTGGGGAATTTGTTGGAGTATGAGGTCCATTCAATGCCTTGTGGCCTGAAGTTTTAAGTGAGCTAAAGGAATATAAATCACTCCACTTAACCTTTAGCTCACTTATATGTATTCAACTTCGGCCTCATACAAGAAAAAGGGAAAGAATTAACAACCACCCTTAAAAAAGTATTTTTATCTCTCGCAGTGCTCGCAGGGATCCCAGAGTCTATTTGATCTGAATTCCCGAGAAGGGAATTCAGATTAGTTTGACATCCCGCATGCGCCGGACTCATTATCATCTTAGCCATTCAATTGGATTTAGATTAAACCATAGGTCCCGTAAGGGACTGATGGTTGGTCTGATTCGTCCTCTCAACGAATCAGACCAAATATAATAATTATCTCTGTGTTCTCTGTGTGCTCAAGCGACCAACGGGAGCGGGTGAGAGCAAAAACAAAACCTCTTTCCCGCATAACATAGCTCGGAGCATCCCGATTAGTGGGAAGGTTTATGGAATTAATTCAATGCTAAAGTATAAGAACGCCTACTTGCCTTTGGCTACTTTGACGAGCTTGAAGTCGGAACCAACGACCTTGAAGATAAATGTGGCCCCGCCCATCAGATCGCCTTTTTTGTCAAACGTAACGGGAAAGCCCAGAATGCCTCTGTAATTCTCGGTTTGAGACACATACTTCATGACTTCCTTTCGGGTGATATCCCCGTCAGCGGCCGCTTTTGCCATGCCCGCCAGTAGGATTTTCGCCGCCTCATAGGCCGGAGGCCCGAAGCCGCTCAAATTACCGTATTTGCTCTCATAGGCCTTTACATACTTCTGGGCCTCAGGAATCTTATAGATGTCCGGTGAGAAGTGGTTCAT
>JAQYVK010000163.1 GCA_030145585.1 Desulfatiglandales bacterium
CGTCTGAAACAGAAGAACTATCGAGCCAAGCTGGTCAGGAGACAGTACATTCCCAAAATCAATGGGAAACTGAGACCACTGGGGATTCCTGCCACGGATGACAAGGTACTGCAATTTGCAGTGGCCAAGATTCTGGAAGCCATCTATGAGGAGGATTTTCTGGATGTAAGCTACGGCTACAGAGCGGGGACAGGTCCGCAAGATGCTGTGCGGGATCTGACCCGAAAGCTGCAGTTTGGAAGATTCTCTCACATCGTAGAGGCAGATATCAGAGGCTTTTTCGGCAATATCGATCACAGTTGGATGATTCGTATGCTCGAAGAACGCATCAACGATAGAGCGGTTCTGAGGCTGATTCAAAAGTGGCTGAAGGCAGGGATTTTGGATATCAGTGGTGAAGTAATCCACCCGGCAACGGGGACGCCTCAAGGGGGAATTGTGTCTCCAATTTTAGCTAACGTGTATCTTCATTACGCGCTGGATCTATGGTTCGAGAAAAGAATCAAACGAGAGTGCAATGGAGAAGCACTGATCATCCGCTATGCGGATGATTTTGTATGTGCTTTTCAGTACAAACAGGATGCGGAGTTGTTTTACCAGCAACTCAACGAACGTCTGGGGAAATTTGGTTTAGAGGTTTGCCCCGAGAAGACAAGGATTTTGCCGTTCATCCGGGGTATGCTGAAACAAAGCGAAACATTCGACTTTTTAGGATTTGAATTTCGCCGTGCGCTCAGCCGGAAGTTCAAACCGATCGTCAGAAGACGAACATCTCTGGAGAAACTCAGGGCCTCAATGGCCGCATTTACAGAATGGATCAAAACGAATCGTAACAAGAAGATTTCCAAACTAATGACAACCCTTAGGGCCAAGTACCGAGGGTACTGGAACTATTATGGGGTTATCGGTAATTACGGTAGTTTGAAGACATTCTATTACCGGACAAGACGCATACTGTTTAAATGGCTCAACCGGCGTAGTCAAAGGTTGAGTTACAACTGGGCCGGATTCGAAGACCTGTTGAACCAGTTTTTGATACCTGCTCCGAAGATCACTGAAAAGTACCCAAGTAAGCAGCTGAAACTCTTTGTGTAACGTTGTCAGTGCGTAAGTGAGCAGATTCGAAGAGCCCGGTGCGGTAGTACCGCACGCCGGGATCTGCGAGGGGGCGGCTGGGTAACTGACCGTTCTACCTTGATTCTTTTTTCAAATGAAGGTATTCCAATATGAACAAAATGCTTGTACTTAACAATGCGTTTTTGATCGATGGCAAAGGCGGTGATCCTCAACCGGGTGTCTCGGTGGTCGTTGCCGACGGAATCATCAAGGAGGTGTCCCATAAAGAAGTCAGAATCGATGGTGCCAGAAAGATTGACCTCCAAGGCGCGTGTCTAATGCCTGGTTTGATAGATGCCCATGTTCATCCCGGTGCCTTGGATTTAAATCTGGAGGATCAGATAAATATCCCGCCGACGGTATTCGTCCATAAAACCACCAGGAATTTGGAGAACGACCTAAAATTAGGCTTCACCACACTTCGTGACGGCTGCACCTTGGATGGAGGGTTCCGAACGGCCATCGAACAGGGATACATCAAGGGCCCCCGACTATATCTGGCCACTAGCCAGATCGTGCAATCCGGTGCTGAATCCTATGGTCCCGGCTACAAGCTGCGTGACCCCATGCCGCAAAACAGTTTGGGCATGATACCTCAGGTCTGTGATGGACCGGACGAAGTCCGTCGAGGAGCTCGCCGTGCGCTGGGACTGGGCGCGGACCAGATCAAAATCTTTGCCAGCGGGGAAGTTGTTTCTCAGTCGAAAGAGGACCGGGCAACGCCAGACCAGTGGAAGTTCACGGTTCCGGAAATCGCCGCCGCAGTCGAGACGGCTGAGGCGGCCGGAACATATGTGATGGCCCATGCTTACGGCGCCACTGCAATTCAGAATTGCATCCATGCCGGGGTACGCTCGATAGAGCATGGAAATCTGATGAACCCTGAGACAGCAGCCTTAATGGCCGAAAAGAGGGTTTTCTACGTACCAACTTTAACCTGCTATCAGGTACTGGCTAAAGAAAGTCGTGGCTATATGACTTCATATATGATCGAAAAACTCGAAACGGTTCTCGATAAAGGCTTAGAAGCGCTGGAGATGGCTTACCGGGCCGGTGTCAAGATCTGTTCGGGATCTGATATCGTCGGTCCGAATCAGGAATTAAAAGGACGTGAACTTGCTCTTAAAGCAGAAGTGATGACCCCGATGGAAGCTATCGTTTCAGCAACCCGTACCAATGCGGAATTAATCAATATGGCGGATAAACTTGGCACCGTTGAACCGGATAAGTTAGCCGACATAATCGTCGTTGATAGCAATCCCCTGGAAGATCTGTCGCTTTTTGAAAAAGGATTTGAATCTGTGATCATGGTTCTAAAAAATGGCCAAATTATGAAAAATACTCTGTCATGATGAAAAACGGTTCGCACCTCCTTCACGTACAGGAGCTTAAGACATACTTTTACACATTTGAGGGCACGGCCAGAGCCGTGGATGATGTGAGTTTCTACCTAAATAAGGGAGAGACCCTTGGATTAGTAGGTGAATCGGGATGTGGCAAAAGTGTAACAGCCCTTTCTCTCATGCGGCTCATACCGGAGCCGCCCGGAAGAATCGTCCATGGAAAGATCGACTTCGATGGGATAAACCTCCCCGATCTGTCGATGAGCGAGATGCGGAATATACGAGGCAACCGGATCTCCATGATTTTCCAGGAGCCGATGACCTCCCTCAATCCCGTGTTTACCATCGGAAACCAGCTTGCCGAGATGTTTATGTTCCATCAAAAGCTCAGCAAAAAGGAAAGCTGGAATCGTTCAATCGAGATGCTCAGGCTGGTCCAGATTCCCTCGCCGGAAAAACGAATTCTTGAGTACCCCTATCAGCTCTCGGGAGGAATGCGACAGCGAGCCATGATTGCCATGGCCCTTTCCTGTGATCCGGAAATATTGATTGCCGACGAGCCCACCACAGCCTTGGATGTGACCATTCAGGCACAGGTGCTCGATCTCATGATTCAGCTAAAGGAGAATTTTGATGCGGCTATAATCCTGATAACCCACGACTTAGGGGTGGTTGCAGAGATCGCCCAACGAATCGAGGTAATGTATGCAGGCAAGGTGGTGGAGGAGGCCCAAGCCATCTCCCTTTTTGAGGACCCCAAGCATCCGTATACCCGAGGCCTTCTAAAATCGATCCCCAAGCTTGGCCAGAGGGCTAGACACGGTCGCCGGCGTCTTCAAGAAATCTCGGGGGTTGTTCCAAGCCTCTATGAATTGCCGACGGGATGCAGCTTTTATCCTCGATGCTCCCAAGCCAGGGCGGTTTGTCAGGAAAATGAGCCTGAATTGATCGAGCTGGAAGATTCCCATAGGGTCCGGTGTTGGCTCTATCAGGGTAGATAAACAGGGAATGATAGGATGGAAGAATTACTCTCCGTTTCCGATTTAAAGGTCCACTTCCCCATCAAAAAGGGTTTTTTTTCTCGCATCGCTGGTCACGTCCATGCCGTGAACGGAATTTCCTTTAACTTGAAAAAGGGGGAATCCATCGGGCTGGTTGGAGAGAGCGGATGTGGCAAGACAACGACCGGCCTTGCGATTTTGAGACTCATTAAACCTACTTCAGGCAAGGTCATATTTGATGGGATGGAGATGGCCCGGATGCCGAAGCCTCGTTTAAGATCTCTGAGAAGGCAGATGCAGATCATCTTTCAGGATCCCTTCTCGTCTCTCAATCCGAGGATGACGGTAAATCAGATTATTGGCGATCCGATAGATGTCCACGGCGCATACCGGGGCCGGGAAAGAGAAGAGCGAATCGTCTACCTCATGGAAAAGGTCGGCCTTACCCCTGAACAGAGACGGCGGTATCCCCATGAATTCAGTGGCGGACAGCGACAGAGAATCGGGATTGCCCGGGCCCTGGCCCTCAACCCCATGCTCATCATCGGAGACGAGCCGGTTTCGGCACTGGATGTCTCAATCCAGGCCCAGATTATCAATCTGCTGATCGACCTGCAGCAGGAGTTTAAACTCTCCTATATCATTATCGCTCATGATCTGGCCGTGGTGGAGCATATTTGTGATCGTGTGATCGTGATGTATCTTGGAAAGATTGTTGAGATGGCCTCTTACCGCGATCTCTACATCAATCCCAAGCACCCTTATACACAGGCCCTTATGTCAGCCGTGCCGGAGACGGACCCGCGAGCAGGCAGAGACCGGATCATTCTAAAAGGGGACGTGCCAAGTCCGATCGATCAACCGCCGGGGTGTCATTTTCATCCGCGCTGTCCCCATCGTATGGAGCCGTGTGACAGGGCTGAACCGGTGTTGAAGGACATTGGAGACCACCATGATGTTGCATGCTATCTTTACGGATCGGATTGAAACAGGGCCGGTATTTTTGATCCGAAGGGTGTAGAAAGGAGGTGATGGGATTTCTTAATTACGGGGGAACCCCCTTAACCGTTAATAACGCATTGCTGATTTCATAGAAAGTCAAAAAGCTCACTTTCCCTCGAAGGGGAGAGAATGTTTGACCTTCTGCGGAATTATCACGGATTGAAAGGAGAGAAAAAATGAAAAAGATGCTTTCTTTCGTTTTTGTGGGAATTATGATTGCGGTCTTAATTGGGTTTGGAGAAGATGCAAAGGGTGCGTCATCCATCGTGGTTGGCGTGGACTCAGCTCCGATAACCATGGATCCGGGCGGCTCCCTGGCGGACATGAATTTTTCGGTAATGGCCAACTTTTTTGATGGCCTGCTTCAGCGGCGGGTGGATGGCAAGCTATATCCAGCCTTGGCCGAGCGTTACGAGCATCCTGATCTTCTGACCTGGAAGTTCTATCTCAAGAAAGGGGTCAAATTCCAAAACGGCAAAACCTTCACTGCCGCTGACGTTAAGTTTACCTTTGAGCGTTTGAAGGACCCCAAATGTTGCTCCGAGTTCATGGACCTCGGAAAACAAGTCGCTTCGGCGGACATCATCGATGACTACACCATCGTCCTTAAAACTGTGACTCCGGACCCCTCGTTCGACCAGAACCTCGATATCGTCTTCATGATGGACAAGGAGTCCACCGAAGTCCGGGACCAGGGCAAGGTGGGGCTCGAGCCCATCGGCACCGGCGCCTACAAGCTGGTGGAATGGGTCAAGGGATCCTACGTGAAGATGACGGCCAACGAGGACTACTGGGGAGGAGTTCCGTCCATCCGGAACGTGGATATCAGGCCGGTTACCGAGTCCTCGACCCGTTTTGCCGCTCTGGTCTCCGGAGAGGTGGAGATGATCTCGGGTGTGCCGGTGGAGCTTTACGACAAATTGGTCAAGAATCCCAGGATCGACGTCGTTTCCCATCCGGGCCGCAGGCCCATCTTTCTGGCGCTGGGCAACAAACCGGGTGCACCGTGGGCGGACATGCGGGTTCGTAAAGCCATGTACATGGCTATTAACGAAGAAGAGATCATCGCCAAAGTCATGAGAGGACAGGCATCGCCTGCTACCCAGCTCGCGGATTCGGCCATGGTCGGCTATGCCAAAGACATCAAACGCTTGCCCTACGACCCGGTCCAGGCCAAAAAACTGCTCAAGGAGGCCGGGTATGCCGATGGGTTTGAAATCACTCTCGCCGGGCCCAATGACCGCTACGTCCAAGACGAGAAAATTTGTGAGGCGGTGGCCAAGTATCTGGCCAAGGTCGGAATCACCTGCAAGCTCGATGTCAAGCCCAAGGCCGTCTTTTTTCCGGAGATCATAGCGGGTGACAAATATGACTTCTTTCTCCTGGGCTGGTTGTCCAACACCTACGACTATCGCCAAAACTTTACTTTTCTGTTTTATACCCGGGGCCAGGAAAAAGGCTATGGGGCCTGGAATGGCACCAGCTACAGCGATATTGAGCTTGATAAGCTTTTCGATGCGACCGACGATATGGTTGACAAGGAGGATCGCCGCGCCGCTCTGGAGGCCTTGAGCCGAAAGGTCATGGAGAAGATCGGCGTGATTCCACTTCACCTTGGCTTGAATACCTATGCCGTCCAGAAGGCGGCCGGGATCAATTTCACGCCGCGGCCAGACCGATGGCTGGTCTTCAAGGATATTTCCAAGAAATAGTATTGGATTGAAAGTGGCGGGGACGCTGCTAGGCATCCCCGCCCCGGACAGGGGAACTTACAATTTATGGCTACCTATATCACTCGCCGGCTGATTCAAGGTGTTATTGTTTTACTCTGTGTCTCCTTTATCTGCTTTATCATCTTCCGTTACACCGGAGACCCGGTGGTTACGTTGGCCGGCGTGTATGCCACTTTAAAGGACAGGGAGGAGATAAGAAATGCTTATGGCCTGGACAGGCCCTTTTTTGTTCAATACGTGCGCTTCATCGCCGGCGCGGCCAGGGGCGATTTCGGCAACTCCTATGTAACCCGTGTTCCTGTCCTTGGGCTCATTATGGAAAGGATCCCCGCCACCGTGGAACTGGTCGTAACCTCTGCCATCCTGGCCCTGGTGCTGGGCATCGGCCTGGGCGTGTTAGTATCCCTCAGGCCTTATGCGGCCATCAATCGCTTCATCATGGCCGCTTCCCTGGGAGGGATCTCCATCCCCACTTTTCTGATCGGTATTCTGTTGATTATGATCTTTTCCGTCTATCTCGGTATTCTGCCGCCCTTTGGCCGCGGGGAAACGGTTTCGATCGGTTTCTGGCGCACCGGGTTATTGACCTGGAGCGGGATTGCCCATCTGATTCTTCCGTCCCTCACCCTGACTGGTTATCAGTTGGCGGTGTTGCTGCGTCTGACCCGGGCCGGGATGCGGGAGGTTCTAACCGAGGAATATATCAAGACGGCCTGGGCTAAGGGACTCTCACCGCAACGGGTAATTTTCAAGCACGCTTTGAAGAATGTACTCATTCCGGTGGTGACCATGTCCGGTCTAATGCTGGGCGAATTGCTCGCTTTTGCCGTGGTTACCGAGACTATTTTTCAATGGCCGGGCATGGGCAATCTTCTCCTCAAATCCATCTATGAATCGGATCAGCCGGTCATCGTCACCTATATCATGTTGGCTTCCGTTATCATTCTGAGCATCAACATCGTGGTCGATATTATCTATGCCTTTCTTAACCCAAGGATCCGCTATGATTAAGGGTTTCATGAAATCAAGGTTTGTCTATGACTATCTACGTGATCCTTCCGCTCTGGTGGGCAGCTCCATTCTGATGCTCTTTATTCTGGTCTCCTTGTTGGCCCCCTGGCTCTCCCCCCAGGACCCCTATAACCTGGAAAAAGTCAGCCTTGAGCACTTCCTCACGCCGCCCATCTGGATGGCCGACGGGCAGGCGCCGTTTTTGCTGGGGACCGATGATCAGGGGCGGGACATCCTCAGCACCATTCTCTACGGCTGTCGGACATCTCTGCTCGTCGCATTCGGCGTGGTTTTACTGGCCGGAAGCTTTGGGGTGACAACAGGATTGATCGCCGGATATTACGGAGGACGTCTGGACGCGCTGATCATGCGACTGGCCGACACCTTTTTCTCTTTTTCGACCACCTTGATCGCCTTTCTTTTGCTGGGACTGTTCAAGCAGAAAGGCGTGCTGGTCGTCATCATCGCCATTTGTGTTGCCGATTGGGTACGCTACTCCCGAACCATGCGGGGCAGTGTCCTTGAAGTGAAAGAAGAGGCTTACATCATGGCCGCCCGGGCCACCGGGACCGGAAACCTGAGACTTCTTTGGAAGCACGTGCTCCCCAACGCGCTGCCCCCGATTCTCGTGGTCACGGCCGTGGATCTGGCTGTAGTGATTATGATCGAAGCTACTTTGAGTTTTCTTGGTGTCGGTGTTCCCATCACCGAACCGTCTCTGGGAATGATGATAGCCCTCGGCAAGGATTATATTTATGCCGGCATGTGGTGGATGATTGTCTTTCCGGGGGCGGCGTTGATGCTATTGGTAGTGGGAATTAATCTTTTTGCTGACTGGCTGCGGGAGGAGCTAAATCCTAAAATCGAAAGAAAAGCCTATGATAAGCCTTAAAAAGTAATCTTATCTGCGGCGTGGTTGTCTGATGCTGATTTTTGACAGGGGCCTGGGGTCGGGCCACAGCAACCTATTGAAAAATAGGGTGCGGGGTCGGACCACAGTAACAAGCTGTTTTCTATCAAAGAACAGCCCATAAGTAACGGTTTTCAGATACTATGGGGCTGTTTTCAGGCCCAGAATATAGGCCATAATCACTCATCGGTTCGCGGAGCGTAAACGC
>JAQYVK010000164.1 GCA_030145585.1 Desulfatiglandales bacterium
GCCGGTACCGGCCATGTGCCTGTAAAAAATTTTACAACGAACGTCTACGATATTGCGCCCGAAAAATTGGAGAAGTTCAGCGGCCCTTACATCCGGGATCACTTTGAACCCAAACCAAGACCCTGTTGGGCCTGTGCCATGAAGCACTGCCATGAAATCACGCTTACTGAAGGTCCCTTTAAAGGCGAAACGGTAGAAGAGCCCGAGTATGAAGGTTTGGCTGCTTTTGGACCTCAGATTGGTGTGACCGATGTGACGATCGCCATCTTCCTTTCCGATCTGGTAGACCGTCTCGGCATGGACAACAATGAAGCCTGCTGGGCGCTGGGGTTGGCCATAGAGTGTTTTGAGAAAGGACTCCTTACTTTAGAAGATACCGATAACATCGAACTCACCTGGGGCAATCATGAGGCGGCTCGTCAGATGCTTGAACGCATGGCCACCCGCGAGGGCTTCGGGAATGTCCTGGCCGAAGGGGCCATGCGAGCCGCCCAGCACATCGGTGGCGAGGCCCCCAACTTTGCGATTCACACCATGAAGGGCAACACACCGCGGGTCATCGACCACCGCAATCGATGGCCCTGGCTGTTTGACACCTGTCTGTCCCAAATGAGTACCGATGAAGGTTATATGATGCAGCAGCCCGCAGACCTGGGGCTATCCATAACTCAGGATTTACACTTGGTGAACAATTCGCCCGAAGACACCGTTGTTTGGAATGCGCTCTGCAAGGGAGCAAACCAATTTGACGACAGCCTGGGTGTGTGCCGGTTTACCACCCGAACAAACCTCAAACTGCTTGCCGAGGCCATCAGCTCCGCCACGGGTTGGGACTTTCCCACTGAAGAAACCATGGAGGTGGGCATGAGAATTGTTAATTTGCTGCGGGTTTTTAATATCAGGCATGGGCATACAGCCGAGATGGATGCCCCATCGCCCCGATACGGATCAGCACCCGTTGATGGCCCATCACAAGGCAAGAGTATCATCCCTCACTGGGATGAAGCGCGCAGAAAATATTATAAAGAAATTGGGTGGGACGGTGACACAGGTCACCCTTCCGAGGAAACCTTGAAACGCTACGGATTAGATCATGCCATTCCTGAGTTGAAGGAGCTACAATCCGCGCCCACAAAAATTCAATCTTAGGGCTTGGGCAATATAGAAACGCAATAAATATCATTACGGATCTTCTCCCGATTAGTTGAAGTTAATTAAGGCCATTAAGTCGTTTATCTCCAATTGAGTAGGTGTGATCCCAGAGGGTTCAAGGATTCAAGGGTTCGAGTGAAATGCTAAGGAACTACAAATATTTGAAAATTTGGCAAACGTCATACGATCTCTGTATAGAGGTATATGGAATTACAACAAAATTCCCAAAAGAAGTAAGACGAGCATGGATTACATAGGAATGCTTTACATATATTATGGTTCTGTTTGCGAATTGGAAACACAGATATTATTAGCAGGGGATTTAGGTCTAATTGAAATAAATGAATGGGGTAAATTAAAAAAAACATGCAGAAATCGAAAAGATGTTAAAAGCGCTGATAAAGTCTTTATAAGCAAACACTTGAATCCTTGACCCCTTGAATCCTTGGACCCTCTTCTCCAACTAAATTGGAGAAGAACCATCATTACCAACTTTATTCGGTACCTTATAAAGATTTAGGGAAAACGGGCAGATATTTGCCCATAACTTTGACCAGTGTGCTTTATCCTGTTGACATATCAATTTGCTTCATATAGAATGAAAGAGAATGAGATGAAAGGAGAATGAAGCATGGCAAAAACGGTTACCTTAAGGCTCAATGATGAAAGTTATAATGCTTTTCTCGAAGCATCCAAGGCTGAAAACCGCTCAATAGCAAATCTCATCGAAACAGCTGCTTTGACTAAGATCCGTGAACTGCAGTTTGTTGATGATGTGGAGATGGCCGAGATTCTTGCCAACGAGGACTTATTGAAAAGGATAAAGCAGGGTTCTAAGGAAGCTAAAACCAAGCGGGGACGCTTTGTTGAGTAAATTTCGGATATTCGAAACGGAGCAATTCCAAAAGGATCTTGCCAAGGTTACAAAATCCGGTCAAAAAAGAATGATTCGGAAACTTCAGGAATATGTTTATCCCCAACTGAAACAACACCCTCACTTCGGACCAAATATCAAAAAGCTGGTGGACTTTGAGCCTGAAATATGGCGATACAGAATCGGAGCTTGGCGGTTTTTTTTCGAGATCAATAATAAGAAAAAAATCGTTTTCATGATCGCGGCCCAACATAGAAGCTCGGCCTATAAAAGTTAGATGACCTAACTATCAGGATGAAGGCCATCGATGTGAATACGGATGCCATCCTGGTGTACGCGTATATATTGAACCAAATGTCACGGATGTTTTAGACATGGATGCTTAGCAGGAAGAGTTCAGATGCTCAGAAGGTTTACCAAAGATCCTACAAAATTAATGAATCTTGAGGAAGGGGCTCTCAAAGAGCTCGCCATCACACCTCCCAAACGGGTAGATAAACCAACCTATGAAATTGTTGGTCCTGTTGAACGCTATGACATGCGGGACTACACCTATTCACGGATTTCTCTCAAGCCGGGAACCCCGAATTATAAAGAATACTATTCACGCCACCCTCAGCAGGAAGCTATTGACGATGATATGCGAAAACGGGCTGACAAATCGGGCGCTGAACGACTACAAAAAGATCCCGTAAATGAACATATCGCATTGTCCGGCTTTTACGGAACCATGGCCGTCAGTCCTCCGAAAGTCGTCAATTCATTCAAGAAGATGCCGTTACATCCTCCCGGGAGGATGGATGTGGTCAAACTGGATCTGGATCCGGAGAAGATGGCCACTAAGCTCAAGGCATTTGCACTTCACTTGGGGGCGTTCAGGGTTGGGATTACCAGATTGAATCAGGACTGGGTCTATACGCACAACAATGCCCCCTGGGGTGGTCCCGTGGATATGGATTATGAAAACATTGTCTGTATGGCCTTTGCCCAAAGTCCCTTTATGACCGACACACTGGACGGCTTTGCTGAAAATTTTGAAGTGGGCTGGATGTATTCCTATGCGTCCTATATCTCCATCATCATAGCAAATTTTATCCGCAACCTGGGATGGCGTGCCCGTCCTCTACCCGCCTTCAATGCCCCTTATATTGTCCCCCCTATGTTTGTGGATGCAGGGATCGGAGAGTTCGGCCGGTGTGGATACACCATTTCCAAGGAAGTGGGAAATAACTGGCGCCCTGGGGCCGTCGCCACGGACATGCCGCTAGCCTATGACCAGCCCGTGGATTTCGGGATACAGGACTTTTGTGAGAAGTGCGGTATTTGTGCCGAACAGTGTCCGCCCGGGGCCATACCCAAAGGTCGGAATGCCAAGACAGTTGTCAGAGGTGTGAGACGCTGGCAAGTGGATGATGACAAGTGCTACAGATACTGGACAACCATTGGCCATGCATGTGGTGTGTGCCAAACGGTCTGTCCCTGGAGCCATCATAACAATCTCTTTCATAAAGCCGTAAGAGAAACCGCAGAGCGTTTTCAGAGCTTGAGAACATTACTCATAAAAGGAGAGGAGATATTTTACAAAAATAAAAGAGGTTCGGAACCAAAGTGGATGACCGATGATATTTTCCAAGTGAGCGGTGAACGGTGAACAGCCCTTCGACTGCCGGTTGTGAGAATTATCCTTTACAACCGGCCGCTCAGGACAAGTAAACAGTAAAGCGCAAATAGGATAGCAGTGAGGTAAACGATGGGTATTGTAACGACATTTCTAAGATCTTTTGACACAAAAAAGGTTGATCCTTATCCCGTTAATATTCTTAAAAGAGTGGATCACCCTACAACTCTGATTAAAGAGAAAGAGATACAGAGAGTGGATGAGCGGGAGAGCGGTTTCAACCGCGCCTTTCGGGGAGATTTCGGAGAGCACCTCAGACACGAACGCAGCCGTATGATAGAGAAACACCCCCTGTCTGGGGCATTGGGACAGATGCAACTGCATCTGGTTGATGTCGTTGACGGAGAGGTGGGACCTGACAAGGCACCTTTGACTGATGATCCGACATGTATGGCCCGTCACATAAAAGAAACCGCCTACTTTTTAAGGGCGGATGTTGTCGGTATCTGCGAATTGCCCCCCTACGCTGTATACAGCCATAGCATGGCAACAGGAGACCCTGTTGAACTGAATCATAAGTATGCTATCGCGATTGTGGTTGACCAGGATTGGAAAACAGCGGAATCCACTGTTGGGAATGACTGGATCAGCAATTCCATGAGCTTCATGTCCTATTCTGCATCCGGTTTCATTGCATGCATTCTGGCTGATTATATTCGCAGGCTCGGTTATCCGGCCAGGGCCCACCACGCGAGGAATTATGAGATTGTAGTCCCTCCAATTCTGCTTAAGGCGGGTATAGGGGAGATGTGCCGTATTGGAGATATTGTGCTCAATCCCTTTTTAGGACCCAGGTTCAAGGTCTCGGTCGTAACGACGGATCTTCCCCTTGCTGTCGATAAACCCATCGATTTTGGGATGCAGGACTTTTGCGACAAGTGCATGCAATGTGCTCGTTATTGCCCTTCGGGTGCGATCAGCTTTGGTGAGAAAGTCCTACACAACGGTTACGAAAAGTGGCCTACTGATGTGGAAAAGTGCACCAAGCAGAGAGTGGGGAACAAAGCGGGTTCCGGATGCGGCGTTTGTATTGCCGTCTGCCCGTGGAACAAGCCCTACACCCCCTTTCATCGTTTTATACAATGGACCATGAGGCACTTTCCTTTTGCGAGGAGATATGCTGTCTGGGGAGATGAATTGTTAGGATACGACAAGCCCAAACTGAAAAACAAGTGGTGGCTCGATCTGGAAATAGTTGATGGTGCTTTCAAGATACCGCCGCATGCGGGAAATAGAGGGAATAACAAAGCGGGATAAACTTACGATACAGATTGAGGGAAGAACTGATTAAAATGAAATCACCAAATTCTATTCAAACAAAAGACCAGGAATTTGCTCATGGTCTCTTCTACGCTGATTCGATTGCCGTCATTGGTGCTTCCAATACACGAGGGTCGTGGGGTTTTATGGTACTGCAGCAATTGGTCAACTCTACAAAAACAAAACCGGATAGGAAAATATGGCCTGTAAATCCCTCCATACCTGATGCCTTGGGAGAAAAAACCTATCCCAGCATCCTCGAGGTCCCGAGCAGCGTTGAACTGGCCGTAATCGTCGTATCTGCTACCCGGGTTCCGGAAGTATTAAACCAATGCACTAAGAAGGGCGTCACGGCAGCCATAATTATCTCTGCGGGCTTTGCCGAAATTGGTGAAGAAGGAAACATATTACAAAACAAAATTGTAAACATCGCTCAACAAGGCGGCTTGCGGTTTGTCGGTCCCAACTGCATTGGTCATGTCAGTGTTCAAGAGCAGTTGGCGACCGCCGGGTTTGCCCACTGGTTTAAACCCGGTTCAGTGGCCTTACTCGCCCAGAGTGGTAACATCGGATCACGTATTGCTAAGATTGCCATACATCACAACATAGGATTTAGCAAGTTTGTTGGTAC
>JAQYVK010000165.1 GCA_030145585.1 Desulfatiglandales bacterium
AAAATGGACTTCGATGAGAATCATTTTTTCCGAGAAGCGACAAAAAGGATCTGCGGGAGTTTGGATATCGAAACGGCTGCTGAACAAGGCCTCCACTTCCTCAAGGATTTCATACCCGCTGACGGCGTCCATGTGGCACGGTTTGATCCGGAGCTGGGCGCGTTACGCGTCTATGCGAATATTCGGTTGGATGGGGGTAAAAGACTAAACAAAATCCTCCCCATGCCCCCGGAAGCCTGGCCTTTATTTGGATGGCCGGATGATGAGCTTATAAGGATTAACAACCAGCCCGAGAAGACTATTATCACCCAGACAATTGCGAAAGCGTTAGGAAAACAGGACTGCTCACAGTTGGTTATGCATGTGAGAAGGATCGGAGAAAAACCATACAGCCTTGGGAGCTTTGCGCTCTGGGCAAACGGCAGAGATCAGTACTCAAAAGAGCATGCCCGTCTGTTGTCCCTGTTGAATGAGCCGGTTGCCATCGCGATGTCCAATTGTCTTAAGCACCAGGAGATCTTGCGACTTAAAGAGATGCTGAGTGACGATTATCAATATCTTCATAGAGAATTCTTGAGGATATCAGGTGATGAGATCGTAGGTAAGGACTTTGGTTTAAGGGGTGTCATGGATATGGTCAGAAAGGTGGCCCCCCTCGATAGCCCCGTTCTTCTGTTAGGTGAGACCGGTGTTGGCAAGGAGGTGGTAGCCAATGTTATTCATACCATGTCCCAGCGAAGGACCGGGCCTTATATCAGAGTAAACTGTGGGGCGATTCCTGAATACCTTGTAGACAGTGAACTCTTTGGTCATGAGAGGGGTGCGTTCACCGGTGCCATATCCCGAAAGCGGGGCCGTTTCGAGCGCGCCCATGGTGGAACCATACTCCTTGATGAGATCGGAGAACTCACGTTGTCTGCCCAGGTCAGGCTTTTGCGGGTCCTTCAGCACAAGGAGATCGAGCGAGTAGGAAGCACAAAATATGTACCGGTCGATATCAGAACCATCGCCGCAACCCACCAAAACCTGGAGGCCATGGTCTTGTCTAAGAGTTTTCGAGAGGACTTATTTTATCGACTTAATGTGTTCCCGATTTTGATCCCTCCCTTAAGAGAAAGAAAAGTGGATATCCCCGCCCTGGTACATCATTTTATCAACCGAAAATCAAAAGATATGGGACTGCATCGTCCTCTGGATCTGGACCCGGGATCCCTCGACCAGTTCATGGACTACGACTGGCCTGGGAATGTGCGGGAATTAGAAAACATGGTGGAACGCGCCTTGATTAAATGTATGGATGGTCGCCTGGTCTTCGAAAACATGGCTTTCCCATTTCAGAAAGATGAGATTTCGATCAAGTCAGAAAAAGACAATGAGGTCCAAAAGCTTGATGAAGTCATGTCTCTCTATATTCAGAGAATATTAAAGATCGCGAACGGCAAGATCAATGGGCCCGGAGGGGCGGCTGAGCTTCTCGGTGTACACCCCAATACCCTCAGAAAAAGGATGATCAGATTGGGTATACCCTACGGGCGACGGAGATAAAAACTGGCATTTCAGGGAACTTTGCCTTGAGGTATGGAATCTAAGACTTACTCAACCCTTTTTTCAGTGCTTTCTTTGACTCTACCGATACCTGGGAATCTTGCCCGGGTTATTGTTTACAATACGAAAGCCCCAGTGGTCATTAGCACGGAGAGGAAAGTCGGGCAGACGTGCTGCTGAAAAGGTTCTGACAATCGGATAATTCCATGCCGAACCCCGGATTGCGCGGACATCCCCATCCGCACCCCATGTCATTTGAACCTCCGGGGGCGCATCTTCACCTTCAAGATTGACCGGGTTATGGACCATGCCCTCATCTACACATTTTTGATAGAATTTTGGGTCATACCAGTCCAGGCACCACTCCTTTAAATTGCCCGCCATGTTATACAGGCCGAACGGATTCGGGGCGTAGCGATTCCCCTCGGTTACCGCCGGGGTTGGATAGGCTATATAATTCTCTTCCACAGGATCCCCGGGTTTACCTCCTGGAGGATAAGGAAGCCCGTGGTTATATGAATTACAGGCATAATTGGCCTTGGAAGGATCCATTGTTCCGTCATCGGTGGGATACTCGAGTTGTTGACCCGCTCGAGCTGCGTATTCCCATTGGGCTTCCGTGGGTAAAGAAAGGCCGTAGAATTCTGCAAAGGCATATGCTCCATACCAGGTCACAAAAGTTACCGGGTATTCTTCAAACCCGATATGCACAAAAAAATCATTGTGATGAGGATTGTATATAATCCAGCACCGGTTAATCACATGTTCGGGGACCATGGTACGGCCCAGCCCTTGTACAGGGCTTAACATAATATAAAGCCAGCCTGCATATGGTTCACCCTCGGCACCATCAACTGCCCAGCACGGAATCGACTCCTTTATTCGCGACATGAGCCATCCGTTGCCCGCGTTGCTCTTTTTTACAACGATCTTGTCTTCGGCAAGCGCGGTATTTAAAAAATCGCAATACTGGGCATTGGTGACTTGTGTGGCGCCCATCTCAAAGGCATCCAGCGTTACACGGTGAATTGGTAACGCTCGTTCGCTTCCTCTTGGAACAGGTCCTGGACCTATGGGTACGTCACCACCCATCATGAATTCGCCTGCAAGGATATCAATCATTTTTCCCTGGAAAGTGTAATATCTGTTTTTCATTAGATCCATGAATCTCCCTTTCCTTATTAAATTCTATATCACCTGAATAGCACATTCGGCAGATAAAGAGCAATCTGCGGAAAAAGGATTAGAATAATTACACAGACGATCATGCATTCTCTCATTCTTTGCCATTGAAAACGACTGATGGTGACCGGAGGACCACGCGTAAACCCCAGTGATCGTTTCCACGAAATGGATAACTTTTGTTGCGATAAGCGGTTTGAAGCGTAGATTCATGATACTGGTAGCTGCCTCCCCGGGTAACACGGGCATCATGGGTAAATCCTCCTCTGGGTCCTCCTTTGGCACTTCCATCCATGGGCGGTTCTTCCCCGACCAGGTTGACGGGGTTGTGGATAATGTTGTTATCCACACAGTACTGATAAAAATCCTTTTTATACCAATCAAGGCACCATTCCCACACATTCCCCGCCAATTCGAAAATGCCGAGTGGATTAGGCGGGTAGCTGCCGACTTTCATTCTATATCCCACATATTCATCCGGCGTGTCCACCCCTCTATGGGGTGGTCCGAAACTCTTTTTGAAACAGCTATAATTTGCATTTTTACAACTGACAGTTCCGTCATCTGTGGCATACTTGAATTGCCTCCCACCGCCGGCCACATACTCCCACTCCGCTTCAGTAGGTAGGGATAGGCCATAGTGTTCTGCAAAGGCATAGGCCCCATACCATCGCACATTGACCACAGGCCAGTCTTCAAACCCGGGATTGACGTAGAAGCGTTTCAGATCAGGTATGTAAGTGATCCAGCTTTGGTTGAGTGGATGTTCGGGGATGAGAATTGGATACCCCGGCAGTTTGATATGGGAAAGTCCCGCAACCGGACTTAGCAGGGTATACGGCTTACCGGCATATTTCGTGCCAGGAGCGCCATAAACCTCATAAGCAGGAACAGGAATAAAAATGCGTGTTCCCATACCACCAGCGTTACTCAATTTGACAACTAGTTTCCCTGCTTTTAGGGCGGCGTTTAAATAGAGACAATACTGGGAGGTCGTGACTTCCGTCGTACTCATCCGGAAGGCATCAATGGTGACTTTGTGTGCCGGCTGAGCATCATCTCCTCCGGTATCAAGACCCATAATGAAGCTTCCTGAAGGGATATCAGAAAAGGTCATTATCCATTTTGCCTCTTCTATGCTCAGTTTCCCATCCCCATCTGTATCCAATTCGTTGAACATCTTCTTGGTTCCATGATATTCCTGGACAGAGATAAATTCGTCACCATTGATATCCATTTGAAGAATGGCCTTTCTTCGATCATAAATCTGCTTCCGGTTCTCAGTGGGACGAAGACCAAACCGGGGAGGGGCACCTTTCCCTCTTGGAAGCCCTCCCGGAGGTCCCCCTTTGATCTGACCGCCTGTGACAGGTTTCTCGGATGGCTTCCTTGTTTCAGCAGCCTGGATAAAGCCGCAAACAAGGACTACTGCAATGAACAACCCGATAATTAACGTAAAAACCTTTCTATTCATCATCTTTTTTCCCTTTCTCCCAGCGATTCCTCAATCTGTTTGAGTTTAGATACATCTGTAACTACTGCGAATGCGCCCTTATATAGTTTCTTAGAATCAAATATAGGTGCTCCCGACATGAGCGCTTGAAATCTGCTTCTGTCTTTCAGAAGGAATCTCGTGGTGGAAATATGCATTGCACGTTATTGTTTACCTCCTTCATAATATTGGTTTTCACAACACTTTTCTAAATAAAAATATCCGGAGGCAAGTTCCGGCGTCGGAGGAGAGCTGTTAACTTTCTTCAGGGTAACCTGCCCTTGACCAGGGGCCGGGTGCGGTCCAGATGCCGTGAAACCTGTGTCGATCAACAATAGAGACTACAACAGGCTCGAGAAAAACCTTGACGGCCGCGGCGACATCTTCGAAAGACCCTGGTGCGCCGGTAAGCTGAGCCTTCTTGATGAATGCCAACCACTGAACCTTTTTGTCCTCATCCTTTGTGAAAGATAGCTCGAAGACCGTAGGGTTGGCTGTGATCGGCGTGTTTCGGATCTCGAAAGTTTTCTCAATCGCTTCGGCCAACGTTTCGCCCCTGAAGTCAAACATGCGGGACAAGAACCAGATATCGTAGAAATCTTTCATCCGGCTGTTCAGAACTCCAAGCTTGGCCATGGCCTGGAACTTCTCGGCAATGGTGCTCTCCTTGGTGTAGCCGTTCAACTCAGGGGGAGGAAAGTCAAGAAGCGTAGGATACGTGACCTTGCAGGGGCCCGGAATAATCACATCCCCAAATCCGATATCGATCTGCAGGGATATCCGTACTTTGCCGAGGCTGCCCGGACGCGGCAACGCACGCCCTCGTATTTAGTGTCCTCGGTAATTCTGGCGGCTGTCACCGTCTTCGAATGGAAAGCCATGCCATCAGGCTCGACTTCCATTTCGCAAGCATCTTTCATAGCGGCGACAATCACTTCGAGGCTGTTGTCAATTTTTCCCAGGAGATCGATGTCCATGGTGGGGCGTGACCCCAGTCCAGTCCATGCCGAAAACATCAAGGCACCCTTCAGGAGGAAACTGTCAGCGTGGGGACTCTTGGAGAGCCGGTAGATGAACCGTTCAATGGCGAAGTGCTGCAGGAGTTCATTGAAAGGCCGGGTGGTATCCTTGGCCTTGTTGAGAAGTCGCTGATGCACTGACGCGGCTTTGTTTTTGATGTTCTTCGCCATTATAGAATTGCCTGGAGGTAGGGACGGATGATCTTTGTCACGCGGCAAATCCCTGCATAGCGCATGAGGTCGTCCACTTTGATGTTTCGGCGTTCGCGGTAAAAGCGGATCGCCTCCACCACAGTATCAAGGCCGACCTGGTTGCGGAACTTGAAGCAGTCGGCGAGCGTCTTTTCCGAGCTGTAAATGCGCACGCTTACGCCGTCGAGTTCATGGGCCTCCACGCCCTTCGTAAAAGCCTCGCCGGAAAAGCGGTAGGTCTTGATCGGCGGATGATCCAGGCGGGGTTCTTCCGCTCCGCGCGGCAGCGCCACATGCACCTCGTGGGGTATCTGGGTGGTGAGTTCGTGAAAGGTCAGCGCGGAAATGAGACAGATCACACCGCCCGGAACCCGGGTTGCAACGGTCACTAGGTCTGGGTTGACCAGGGGCGGGCTGTTTGCAAGACGATACACGCCGCGGCTTACCACCTCCAGCGCCCCTGAGTCCCGCATGGCATAGAGCGTTCCAGGATGAATGCCTGCCCGAAGCGCCTGCGCAGTGAGAAGGATTCCGCCATGCTTCTTAAAGATACCGACCGCTCTGTCGAACCGGGATCCACGGTTTTTCGTATTTTGGGGTTTCATGATAAAATTACCTTCACATATTAATTTCTGTTGGTAATTTTATCAATTTTAAGGATCATGTCAAAGGAAATTGCCGGCACACCCGCAGGGTCGAGCGGGTAAACAGCAACAACCACCCCATGGTCGATTGCGGATTTTGAATTGGGAATTGCGCATATTTGCGGGAACGAACAGCCTGTCGATTGGGGGTTGTGGATTTAGGATTGCGGACTTCCATATCTTTTCTGCTTCTCGCGGTATTTATCGAAGCGACAACCATCGAAAGGATTTCGACTGCCTCAGCTTTCAGACCTGCGCAGGAGAATGCCTTTACGTTGATGAGTTTCTATGAATTGAACCCCAATTGAGCCAAAACCAATTGGGGTGGTACTTGGTATTGGGCACTGGGTACTGGTTAAAAGGAATAGCTTTCATTTTTTAGAACTCTAACGGAGATGAAATATAAAATGCGACGTGAAACACCTTAAGACCAATACCCGATACCACCTAATTGAGCATCGCTCAATTAGGGTATTAGAACATTTTATTTCATGATTGTATAGGTTGCAAGGCACTTGGCCACCAGACCTCCTTGGTCGTCACGAACATCCACATCTCCCAAGGCGATCCGACTACCTTTGTTGACAATCCTCGCCTCGGCCGTGATATTTCCCTCCCTAAAAGGACTCACATAGTTGATGTTCATTTCCACCGTCGTGAAGCGCTTACCTTTCTCAACCAATCCCAAGAGAGCCATGGCTACCGCCGAATCTGCCAGTGAAAAGATGACACCTCCATGGGCAATCCCATAAGGGTGCGTCAGTTCCTTAGCAAAGGGAAGTTGCAGTTTAGCCCACCCTTTTTTGACGTCTAACATTTCTATACCAAGTAATGTCCAGTAGGGCTGACTAGATTTTATCTTCTCCATGAGAGCGCGCTTGAAATTCTGCGCGAGTTCCTCATATTCTGAAACTTCTACCATGCATTTTTCTCCCGAAATGTTTTATTTTAGGTGACTACCCGCTTCCTCAAGTCCTAAATGAAGCTCCCTGCAGCCTCATGAGCGGGAACCTCCAGAGGCGGATAAATCTCCGCTGCGCTCCGACAAACGACAGTACAGGAAGCTTCACTTCAAAACCTATTTCTGATACTTAAACGAGACATTTATCCTTGCCCTGAATGCCTTGATCTTCCCGCCTTCAATAGTTACATCCAGCTTTGTGATCTCTGCAACTCTCAAGTCTTTAAGACTTTCTCCTGCCGTCTCAACGGCCGTTTTTGCAGCTTCTTCCCATGATGTATCGCTCGTTCCCACTAACTCGATTATCTTGTATGTACTTCCTGCCATGATGATCCTCCTTTTTTAAGGGTTAATAAGTTCAGCCACTAAGTCACTAAGCCACCAATTCTTTTGAATCATTTAATATATCCAATGGTAATGGGTTTAAGCAAGGTTTAAGTATTGGAACTGCGGGCAATAATCTTGAGAATATCGAGGTGCACTGAAGATCCCCCGATGGACGGCCCCTTCCATGTTGGGAGTTAGGCGAACCCATCGCCATCTGTATCCAGCTCTTTGAACATCTTCTGGAGCCCATCGTATTCATGGGCCGACACGTTCCCATCACCGTCAGTATCGAGTTTTTCAAATTCCTTTTTACGATTATGGATCTGCTTCCGATCTTCACAGGGGCGAAGGCCAAATTGAGGTGGCCCGCTTTTCTTTCCAGCCATCGTTTTTTCATCTCCTTTGCATTTATTTTTTTCTTAGCAAAGGGTATCAACTATCTATCAATTTTAGAGATCAACATTCTTTTAAACAACAATAGACGACTCCTTTTGGAATTAAACTCTCCTCCTTCTTAATTATTAACCACATAATGAGAATTAGATCAACTTTTTGCAGTAACCCGTAATCTCCTGGTGGATGCCGGTGCTAAGAGATGAATTTTACATTACACCTGCATGATGATTTATCTCTGACCATCATGGTGATGAACTTACTTCATCAATCTTTCTATCATCCAATCTGCAATGTAACTGCCCACGATTTCGTCATCGTCGTCACCACAATGGGCTCCTCCCGGGAATATTTTGAGTTCCTTATCTTCGGAAGACACATTTTCTATCATTCTTTTCACGCCGGAAATGTTTACTACGAAATCATTTTCCGTGTGAACCAGCAACAATGGACATGTGATATTTTTAGCTTCCTCTATGATATTCATCTCTTTGATTAATGCCATGGCTTTTTCATCATCCTCTATATTCAGTTTAGCCTTAAACTTACCAAAAAACGCCTTTATGTGTGCTTCATCCTCAACAAGACAATCACTGTTATCCGAACCACCCCTGCCTACAGCGCAAGCAAGTTCGTCACTGTAAAAGGATGCAGCCCTCGGAGCCAGATAACCACCATAGCTGATCCCATACAACCCGATCGTGTCTCCCACTCGGGTGTCGGCCCTAATAAAATCCATGACCGTCTTAATCGCTTTTTCATAGTTGGTCACGTCATAATAGTAGTCCCGGAAAAGCAATGCCTCCCCTTGCCCCGGACCATCGAAAATCAGTGCGGCAACCCCTCTTTCCCACAGTTTGAGCGCCGCCGTATAATTTTCTTCCTTGTAGCCGGTCGCACCTGGAATCACAACCGCTACCGGAACGTCCTTAGGCGCGCCTTCAGGTATCATAAGCCACCCAGGCATGGTACTGTGCAGGTAAGGTATATCAAGTTTTATCGGCTTGTCATAAATACTCAGTGCCTTTCCTCTCTCAAAGCTATCCACCACCTTTTTGTATAATCTGAGTTTCTCTTCGGTTTTCTCCACCAGGCCATAGTCTCCGACCCTATAAAGTGCGGATGCGTTCAAGAAAAATTTGTAGGCTGTTACCTTGTGTCCTTTTTCCAATTCGGAAACAGCATAGTTATAGGCCTTGTCTCCAAGTTCCTCAGATACATTCACAAAGTCTTCACCATCTTTTTTTTCAGTTCTTCCCATCAGCTTGAAGTAATCCATGGGATCCATGCCGTGTCCCAGCATTCTTGGGGGTATCTG
>JAQYVK010000166.1 GCA_030145585.1 Desulfatiglandales bacterium
ATCGGATGGCAGGTGACCGGCAAGACCGTGCACACAAAGGATGGGGATCCCATGAAATTCATCTCCTTTGAGGACACCACCGACATCTATGAGACCGTCCTGTTCCCAAAGGTCTATGACCGATACTGCCACATACTGAACAAAACCCGCCCCTATATCCTAAAGGGAAAGGTGGAGGAGACCTTCGGCGCCGTCAATCTCCGGGTAGACTGGATTGGATTCCTGGACAGGTATAAACCGCCGACACCCCACAGGCAAAAAAAACCGCTCCCGACACTGAAAATGGGGAAAGGATAAGATGGCTGTCAAGGCATCGTTTCATGATTTTTGAAATGATAGCCGCCATAGACAGATTGCAACGAAAGTTGCCCGGTATGAAACGTTTAACCAATTGATATAACGTTTTTATTAGCTTTTTCGTCCCTATCGTTTCATTAGGAATGAAACGATAGGTGTGGAGGCGCGATCTGCAGATAGTAATCGTGTCTTAAGCCACGGGTTATCATAGGTGGAGAATCAGGCCCTAAAGCCCGACCAATGAAACTTGAATGGGTTAAAAGCATCAAGCAGCAATGTGAAGAAAATAATATATCCTTTTTCTTCAAACAATGGGGTGGTTGGGGTGCAGATGGTATAAAGCGGGCTAAAAAGGAAAATGGAAGAATATTGTTCGGCCGAACTTGGAACAGTATGCCTAACTTATTTGCTCTAAACAATACGTGACCTGACAAAATTGTATGGTTGAGGTTGTGATTAGAGATCGTATACTAAAATATCTGTAAATGTTGGTATATGGCAAGCATCCAAAACCTTCGACCACCTTTAAATTCGTTTGTATTCAGGATGTATACTAACGAGGTCCGCGGTCGAATCTGGGTGACTCCTCGCTAAAGTCAAAGATCTTGAACAGGCCGATTTTCTTTAGAAATTCACTCCAGAAACACCATAGAATGAGAATCCCTTGACAAAATCAACCTGATCGCCATAAAGTATCCAAAAATATTGTAAATTCTACTATCTACCTTCAATCACAACCTTTAACCCTATATAATCCCTGCTTCACAGGGTCCGCTCTAGCGGATATTAACAGGGTAAACGCTCAGGGGGAACCCATGAGAAAAGGTTTTAAGAAGGTGCACATTATTAACCTCCAAGGGGTTGTTATGCCTCTCTGGAGGTTTTGGTTTTTAGGGAGGTGATCCCATGGCCGAGAAACGTGGCAAACGCAAGTTGACAGCCATCATGAGCGCCGATGTCGTGGGCTACAGCCGCCTTATGGAAGACGAGGAGGAAACCACCGTAAGTACCATCACTGAGTACCGTGAGGTAATCGTCGGTTATGTGGAAAAGCTTACCAAATATAGTCCAATGAGGCATAAATTTGGAGTTACTGATTTTTCAAAGGAGAAAACCGATGAAGAAATCGATGGCTATTATTATGGCAATTGCCATGGCTTGTTTCTTCTTCCACGGGCTCTTAGCCTTTGCTCAGAAAAAAGAAACTCTTGAAATTAAGTTTCTACATTCTACGGTCGATGTCGAAGCGGAAGGGAGGATCTACAAACTCGGATATATCGCCGAGCTCGACCCTAATACCTTGAAACAGCAAAGAAATATATTGCACCTGATTGTTATGGACTCCGAGGGTAAATTTGTTTCAGATCCAGGGATACTGGAGAAAGTATATTTTGTAGAATACGTGTACAGGCCGTCTTTCTTTAGGCCGAATGACTTGCCCATAGGTCCTTCAGAAATAGGACGGCATAAGGAGATGGATGCCTATCGATTTACCCAGCAGATGACAGATGCTGTACTTTTTATAAGGGAGGCCGCAGTAAGATCGTTGGTTCAGGATTCGAAAAACCAATAAGCTGTCATTCCCGTGAAGCTTGTCCTCGACTCAGATCTGGGAACGGGAATCCAGAAGTCATCTGAGAGAATAGAGATAACCACTTGACTAGTTGCGTTGTTAAATGAGTACATGATTTCCCGTATTTAATATCGGAATTCTGGATTCCCGCCTGCGCGGGAATGACGAATTTTCCTACAAGGATCGATAAGTTTCAAGTGTCATGATTATAAATCAAGAATTAAACAGGGTCGGTAACCTGTAATGCAGGTTACTGCGCTTGCCTATTACCATAGCCAAACATTTTCGGTAATCGCAGACACAGAACCGACCATCCTCGGTTTTGAATATTTTTTATAATGTTTTTTCTTCACTATTTTCCTAGGGGTCATTTTGGAAATTTCCTTTCCTCTCATAATGCAGGCGATAGCGAACGGACTTGCCATGGGCGGGCTCTATATCCTGATTGCGCTGGGTCTGACACTCCTTCTAAGTATAATGAAGATCCTTCAACTTGCTCATGGCGAAGTCTATATGATCGGCGCTTATGTCGTCTATTACCTTGCAGTGTCGTTCGGCTTAAATTTATTTGTAGCCATATTGGTCAGTATGTTAGTAATGGCAGTTTTGGGAGTAATACTGGAAAGACTCCTGTTCAGACCCTGCGGTGATGATTATGTTGCGTCCATAGTTGTAAGCATCGGTTTGACGATGATTCTACAGAGCTTTGCTGTTTCTGCTTTCGGCCTGTTCGAGCGAAGCATACCAAGGCTGGCCAGAGGCGCATATTTCTTTATGGGAGTAGCCGTACCCAAGGATAGGATCGTTGCCCTGTTCATTGCCGCAATACTGTCTACCCTGCTTTATATTTTCCTGAAAAAAACAAAATACGGCCAGGCCATGGTTGCAAGTGCCCAGAACCCCGAAGCGGCAAGATTAAGAGGAATTAATCCCCACCTCATGTCCCCCCTTTCCATGGCCATTGCATGCGGGCTTGCAGCCGTGGGTGGAGCCATGGCGGGATCCATATTGATGCTGACTCCGTTCATGGGGATTTTACCCCTTGTCAAGGGACTCATAATAATTGTTATCGGAGGCATGGGAAGCCTTCCCGGTGCCATCATCGGAGGAATTCTGCTTGGTTTGATCGACGGGATCTTTCCTGTTTTTTTTGGTGTGGTAGTAGCTTCCATTGCACCGCTCCTGATAGTTGTGATTGTGATTCTTATCAAACCTCATGGACTGTTCGGACATGAATAAAAGAAAAATCATACGCATAATTATTCTCATCGTAGCTGTTGCTTTATCATTCTCCATGGCGTCCATTCTTGGTAACGATTACTGGGTGTCTATCCTGATCATGATCGCCCTGAATATTCTACTCACTTCCAGCTTACGCACAATTTATATCCTTGATGAGGTTTCACTCGGACAGGTCGGATTTACCTTGATCGGGGCATATACTTCGGCACTTCTGACACTTAAATTAGGATTGCCATTCTGGACCGCTATGATAATTGCAGGATTGTTCAGTGCCTTAATCGCCTTTTTATTAGGATATCCTTTCCTCAGGTTGAAGGGAATCTATTTCAGTATTCTCACATTCATGACAGCGGAAATCCTGCGTTTGATTACATACAACTGGCGTGATTTAACCGGAGGACAGTACGGACTCTCCAAGATCCCGGCCCCGGCATCCATCTCTTTACCAATGGTTGGAGAGATTTCATTCGACAGTATGACGAATTATTATTACCTGACCCTCGTAATAGTGATTATTTCACTTTATTTTCTATATTGTCTGGAACATTCTCACCTGAACCGCAAATGGCGTGCCATAAGGGATGCCGACAATCTCGCCCTTTCGGTCGGGATTAATATCATGTGGTACAAAGTGATAAACTTTACCATAGCCAGTTTTTTCGCAGGTATTGCAGGGTCCCTTTTTGCCCATTACCAGGGAGGCCTGAGTGTGGATGTAACGAGCAGGTTCGGTGTCATGATGTCCCTGTACCTTGTCTTACTCATGGTGATCGGCGGCAAAGAGAGATTTACCGGTCCGATTATAGGTGCTATTGGGGTAGAGATGCTTTCCGAGTTCAGCCGTCCCCTGGATGAATACCGGCCTATGCTCATCGGGGCTTTGGCCATTGTTGTGATGCTTATCATACCCCAGGGTATTGTGGGGATTCCCTCACTTATCAGGGGCTGGATCGGGAAAAGAAAAAGTTCCAAAGTTTTTTAATCGAATAGTCTTGAGAAAATAAGGAGTGTATATTGGCTTTGCTCAGTGTTCAAAACATGAGTAAACAGTTTGGTGGGCTGAGAGCCGTCCACAGCCTTGATATTCATGTTGAAAAGAATGAGATATTCGGTCTTATAGGACCGAACGGTGCGGGCAAATCTACATCTTTAAACATGATTGATGGCTCCCTCCCTTTAAGTGAAGGCGTTATTTATTTTAATGGACAAAATATTACCGGACTTCCTTCCTATCAAAGAGCTGCAAAAGGAATAGCAAGGGTTTTCCAAAGGGATGTTCTTTTCGGCAGCTTTTCAGTAATCGAAAATGTGGTGATCGGCTGTCATCTCCGTTCAAAGTCCGGATTCAAGGATGCTATATTTCCCTGGTCTTCCGTGGCGCGACACAGGGAGGAAATACTCAAAACAGAAGCAATGAAGATTCTGAATCTTGTGGGGCTGAGCCCTTTGTCCGATACGATGGCGGTCAACCTTCCACATGGGAACCAGAGAGCCTTAGGTCTTGCCATTGCAATAGCTACTGAGGCAGATCTTCTTCTCCTCGATGAACCCCTGACCGGGATGAACGCCCATGAAATAGAAGAAATGATGAAGCTTATAAAACGGTTACGTGATGAAGAGGGTAAGACAATATTGATAGTCGAACATAACATAAAAGCGGTAATAGGATTATGTGATCGGATCGCAGTGCTTGATTATGGTATCAAAATTGCCGAAGGTGTTCCAAAGGATGTTATTGAAGATCCAAGTGTAATCGAAGCATACCTGGGAGTGGAAGCTGATGCTGCTAAGCATTGAAAATATGAAAGTACATTATGGGGGTGCCGAGATAATTAAAGGAATATCCTTCAATATCTCCGAAGGTGAAATCATTACACTCATCGGGAGTAATGGTGCAGGTAAAACTACTGCGTTACGAAGTCTCGCAGGGCTAAAAAAATTAACCTCGGGAGATATCGTTTACAAAGGGAAAAATATAGGTCAGATGTCACCCCAGAATATCGTTAGAGCGGGTATAAGTCTGGTGCCCGAAGGAAGAGGCCTTTTCCCATATATGGCGGTTTTTGAAAACCTTCATATAGGCGCCTATATCAGGAAGGACAAAAAAAAGATAGTTGATGACCTGGAACGAATATATTCATCGTTTCCTATACTCAGGACAAGGAGCAAACAAAAGGCAGGTACACTCAGCGGAGGAGAACAACAGATGCTGGCTATTGCCTGCGCTTTGATGGCCGGACCGGAATTATTACTCCTGGATGAACCTTCAACCGGTCTCTCACCGATCATGGTTGG